>NZ_NOLK01000154.1:0-19183 GCF_002245985.1 Nostoc sp. 'Peltigera membranacea cyanobiont' 232 | reverse complement strand
AAGGGGAAAAGTGGGTAGTTTACCTAGAACTTTGTCATTTGAATCATAATTTGGTTATTGGCAACTTTTGGTGATGATGAAAGGTTACGCGCTTTAAGGCAGAAGGCAGGAGGCAGAGGGCAGAAGGGTTTAAAACGTTTTCTTATCCGGGCGTGGGATTTGTGACTTCAAGGGGCGATCGCTTACGGCTTTCAAGTGATGCAGATGTTCTATAATCCTTGCTATGCTTCAATTGTGGGAATTTTTCCTTCCTCTTCCTTCTGCCCTCTGCCGTCTGCCTTCTGCCTTACCCCAACCAAGATCACCAAAAGTTGCCAAGAACCCATATCTTGAGCTAAAAGTTTATTTTATGATTCAAATCACAAACTTGTTCTCATCTCACACATTTATTTATTGAGTATTTCGCTAGTTATTGTTTGCAAAATCTCGTTGACATCTTGTGAAGTATTAGAACTAATTCCTATTGATTCTAGATTTTCAATAGCTGTTTGATACGCTTCTTGAGATGAGTAATGTTCCTCAAAAAAATGTTCATCATTATACCCATAAAGGATATGATCTGAACCAATTTTCTTGAAAAATTGCTCAGATGGTATCAAGAGTTTTATACTATGAAAATAGCCTTCAAGATAACCATAAAAATAGCTGATAAAGTAGTTGATTTCTTGACGAGAGAATTCTAATTCAAAAGGTTCACGCAGTATTTGATTATCATAACCTTCTACATCGCTCTCTAAAATTCTGTAGAAGCTGAAGTATAGTGTACCGCAATTATCATAGATATCTATCAAATAGAAAAATTTCCCTTGTACTTTATCTAAAATCAATAATACTGGAAAAGAAAAAGAACCTTTCCAATCATCAATCCAATCACCGCTTTCGCCAAATAAGTATGTTAAACTAACGAAAATTTCAGCTAAATTTAGTTTATTTTTATTCTCACGTTCTGAAAGATAAAAGTGCATATAAAACATATAATCATCTCTAATAGGAAGGCTCTTTTGCCTAAGCTTCCTAAATTCAGCATCATCTAAACGGAAAAGTTCGTATTTAATATCTTTTGGTTTGAGTTCAACTTTCTTACGCTCTTTAATTTGCTTAATTACTTGTCTCATATATTTGAATTGAATTCATCAAAACGCTCAGTATAAATGTACTATATTAGGAAGTTGGCAGCTAGGGAACCATGAGATATTACACCCAAAAACTGCTAATTCACCGTCGTACTTGATTTTGAGTAGGTTCACGCTTTGTAACGATTCGCAGACAAATCTGTAATTATCTATAATTCACTTTGGTTTTGAGTTAGCGATGAATTTCTGATCATCCGATTCACCAAACTCAGATAATCATCTAATTCTTCATATTCATCTAATTCTTTTTCTTCCTCTAAAGTAAGTGCAGATTCTTTTTGCTTAATTAATAATGCTTGAATTCGCCCCTGTACGAAGCTGGAAGCTCGAAATATCGGCACTCCTTCTACTGGCTTGATGCGGACAGCACCATCTAATGGTAAACTGTTGGGCAAGTGTGACAATTTCATCGGTAAATTGTTTGTCATCGCATCTAGGGGTCATCGTGTCCCAACGATGCCTGAATTGGTTGCACACTCAGGCGATAGCCGAGATTGTGCAGGATAAGGCTGATGGTTCGCAGTTCAGGGTTGCCTTCTGGCGACAAGACCCGGTAAAGATTCTGGCGGTTCAAACCCGTTTTTTCCGCAAGGCGCGTCATCCCCTCCCGTGCTTCCACCACGTTCCGCAACGCTTCCAGAAAAAACGCAATATCGCCATCCTGCTCGTACTCTTCAATGGCAACGTCCAGGTACGCTGAAGCCATTTCCGGGTTCAGCATCTGCTCGAACACAACCTCGTCATGGTTTCTCAGTTTCTTGCTCATCCTGTTCCTCCTGATAAGCCTGCCAATATCCTTTAGCCTTTTCTATGTCCCTGTCCTGGCTGTCCTTGTCGCCACCACATAGAAGAATTACTAGATCGTTCGCGGATTCTCCAAAGTAAACGCGGTAGCCACTGCCAAAGAAAAACCTCATTTCTTGCACGCCTGAGCCAACTGACTTGCAATCCCCGTAATTGCCCTGCAAGAGTTATGCTCTATCCGTCGGATTATCCTGGAACGGATCACATAGTCCTTCAAGCTTAAGAGCCAATCGGTGTACGGCTCCTTGCCGTCTTCTGTAGCATAGACAAGCAGTGTTTTTTGACGAACGATATCAGCCATAGATGATAAACTGTAGCTTAAAAGCGACAAAGTTTCAACCCCTAGTTGATTCTTGCAGAGGTCAACACCTTGTAGCGTCAATCTCACCAATTACTTGCTCCAAACTGTTGGTGAGATAATTTTGGCTGATTGATCATCTAAATAGAAATTGTAAACAGGTTCTCCTGATAATTCACAGCGAAGCGGCTCAAGAATTTTAGTGAACGGATTCCAAACTGCTGTTACAGTCCGTTTTACTTTCTTTCGTTGCAACTCACACTGAATATGTACCGTAGGGAGATGGATAATCATTGCACTGTGCAACGAAGCTTCTACACTCATTGCATAACGCTCTTGGATGTCCAACAATTTTCTCTCTAACTCTCTATTAGTGGCTTCAATTCGTGCTAGCTCCTTGTCTTTGTCATCACCAATCAAATGTTTGGACTCAATCTTGTTGCGAATTTCCGAGCTAATCGTGTTGTAATAATCCTTGAGTCTTTCTTCATCTCTAGCTCTAGCTCTTGTTAATTTAGCCTGCCAATTATCTAGAGATTTTCCAATCAATATTGCACTTTGATGTTCAATTAAGCTCAACAACTCTTCAATTGGCATCGCCAATGGTATATCTTGATGCTCCACAGTCATTAGATCAGACTCCCAAAACAAAGCATCCCCAATTTCTACAGGTGTTACTCCTGTTATTTCATTGATAATGAACGAAACTAAACCAATCCTTGTTTCGGAAGCCTGAGCTGTGTAAGCCACATTACACAAGATGTAACGAGTAATTTTTGGTTTAGCATCTAAAAAACGAATTAAGCCATTTTGAGGTGCGAGTCTCTCCAATAAAATTTTCTCAAAGCCTGTGTTTTTCAGATGTCCATCGATTTTAACACCCAACGCACTAATAAGTCCTTTAACAGCTAATAGTTCAGATAGCTTATTTAAGACTTCTGAATGATAAGTAACAAAAACACTTTGGGGTACATCAGCAATAGTAGTAAAAGTAACTTCTTCTGGGAGCGAAAGCAGCGATGCTATATTTTCTGTTAACAACACATTCAAAATGTGTTCACCAGCAGGTTCTGCTATCCCATCATGCAGAGAAACAATTTTTTCTAAAGTAGCAATAATTGGATCTGAAATCATAGTTAGTCAAATCAATTTCTCAAGCTTCAAAATCTTCGCCAAAAATCTGTTCATCCAGTTCCTGAATTTGCTGATACTGGTTTTTGGCTTTCAACAAATTATCTGCCAATTGCTCGAAGGCTGTATCTAATTCGGGCTTGATCTGATGCTTGAGCCAGATATCCATGACAATTTCACTAAAGTCAAATTCATCATCCACGTTCCCCAAAATTGTTTCAATCTCTCCGACCACTAGTTCAAACATATTAATTTTGTCATGCAAGATCCGCAGAATATACTCTTCGATACTGCCCTTGAGACAAAAGTTAAAAATAAAAACATCCTGGGTTTGTCCAATGCGGTGAATACGACCAATGCGCTGTTCTATTTTCATTGGGTTCCAGGGCAGGTCATAATTAACGATCGCGTTCGCAAACTGGATGTTACGTCCCTCTCCGCCCGTTTCAGATGCCAGCAGTACAGAAACATTATCCCGAAATGCGGCTATAGCCTCATCTTTTTGTTTAAGGGACATCCCACCAGTAAATTCTGCAAAGGGGATATTTGCAGCTTGCAGAGTTTGAGCCAAATAAGTGCTAGTTGCTTTATGAGTCGTGAAGACCAAGGTTTTCTGGGAAGATTTTGAGAGCATTTCTACCAATACTTTTGCTTTCTCGACCTGCTTCACTTGGGCTGCTCGTCTTGCTAAAGACTTCAGTTCAAAGTCAGGTAGGCGTTTGGTCAGTTGCTTGAGGGAGTCAGCCAAAGCACCAGGGGATGAACCAGCACGCATTAGCAAATTGGTGCGAGAGAGTCTGTCTAGCTTCTCCTCTGAAGAACGTAGATACTCGCTCAAATCCTGGTAAAGTTTCTCCTCGCCTGCTGCTGGGGTAACGGTAATTGTGGTGGCGAAGCGTTTGGGCAGTTTTACATCTACTAAGGCGCGGGTATTTCGCACCATAACTTCCCGCATCAGGGAGCGTAACTTTTCTGGATTTTTAGGGACTCGTCCATTCCTGGAATCGACATATTCTTTTTTAAAAGCGGCTTCTGTTTGTAGCAGTCCCGGTTTGAGGAGGGTCAGCAGATTAAACAGTTCAATAAGAGAGTTTTGCACTGGCGTAGCAGTGAGCATGAGGATAAAGCGCTTATTGAGGGCGTTGACCAGTTTCCAGTTGAGGGTAGTGCGATTTTTCAGGTGGTGGGCTTCATCGACAACTACCAAGTCCCAAGTGCGACTGGTGACGTGGGGATAATGTTTAGCAGATTTAGCCGTGTTTAATGAAGCGATAATTCGCGGATTATTTGTCCAGAATTCGTCTATCGGTTGTTGCGGGTCACGGTTATCTGTGGTGATAGTAGCAATATTAAATTTGTCACTTAACTCTGACTGCCACTGGGAAACTAGGGATGCGGGAGTTAACACCAGCATGGACTGCACCATACCCCTTGCTAAGTACTCGGCTATGATTAGTCCCGCCTCAATGGTTTTGCCCAATCCGACTTCATCGGCTAGTAATGCGCGTCCACCCAGTTGTCTAAGTACTTTTCGGGCTGTTTCAATCTGATACCAGTATTTGTCAATAGCAGTTAGTGTGGGCAGGCAAATTAGCTGATCGTAGTCTGCCATTACCGAGAGGTTAAACAGGTCTAAACGCGCTTGGTAGAAGTTAATCGGGTCATACAAACCAGCTTTCAGGGCTGATAAGGCAGTGTCAGAATTGAATTTGAATGTATAGTTTGTTTCCATAATGCACCGCACCCCTAACATTTAACAGCCATACTTATGAGGCTCTAGTTTTAATATTCAGTTTTTCTTTGCGCCATTTGTCCACACTTTTTTTAACTGCTTCTATTTCTGCAAAATCTACTTGCACAGTTGCAATTTCAAATTCCACACCCAAAGCGGTGCTGACTTCGAGAATTTCTACAAAACTGGCACATTGATAATCTGTATCCTCATATTCTTTCACTCTTTGTTCATCAATTCCTAATATATCAGCAAGTTCTTGCTGACTAATTTTGGCTGCTAAACGAGCTTTAATTAAAGCATTTGGCAACTTATTTAAAGAATCAACTTTAATTTTTAAAGGCTTGCTGGTGTCGCAATTAATTAGTCTTTCGTATTCCGAAATTTCTGACTTCAACTCGTCAACTTGACTCTGATATGAGTCTCTGTGAAGTTTCCACCGTTGGGGTTCTGTCTTCAATTGTTCATTGCTATCTAATGACGCTATAGACTGTTCAAAGCGTTGCAACCAATCTAAGGAATGTTGATATTGTTGCTCGTTTTTGATCATCATGGTTTCCACCTTTGTAAATCTATAGCAATAATTCCTTTGCGCGTATTCGTCCTGGTATCAAATTGAAATAAATCTATGTAGGCTGTACCGGAATCATTAGCTGGATAATTTGAGGGAAAGATTTCACCCTTATACTTAATTTTTTGTTCGGCACGCCGCAGCGCAAAATTAAATAAAGTAGGAGCAATAGATTCTAGGTACTTTATATCAACTCCATTGTCCTCCCAACAGGCATCGAAGTCTCCTGGTTTTTGTTTACTGGTGACGAAACTACCATCAATATAAATAATCCTACAGCCTGCTGCTTTTAGTTGCGTCATTGCCAGTTCTAAACCGTCTATCATGCGCTGTCTAGTCAAATTTGTACCAAATATTTCTTGAAATTCTGACCATTCTGCCCAATGCACCCCTGATGGTAAAATACCACTTTCGTCAAATTCTGGAATCATTTCTCACACCCTAACACAGCTTAATTATCCAGTTAGGAGTGTCCCATAATTATTTAAAAATCCCAGTTTAAATCAAAAACCCACACAAGGACTAAAGTGATCGAGGAGTAGTGAGGCAGAAGGCTTACGCCCATCACCAGAGTCTAACCGCTCCACTACAGCACCTTAAAGGGCTTGATCTTGCTGCACCCACTGGCTACTTTGTTTGAAGTGGTCTTCTGTGACACCGTATCATCTGTATACGATAAAGTTATATAAATTCTGCTGCAATTTCTATCTAAAATAAAACTTTATTCATCTGATACACGTAAACTGGAAACTAAAACCGAGCCGGTTGACCAAACATCATCGTATCTTTTAGGAACGAAAACCAGTGTCAACTTCTGACCCTCTTTGCCGCATTATCGCCCTGTTTAACCAGGCGGGTGGTGTCGCCAAATCGACACTGACCCAAAATTTGGGATACCACTTAGCAAAACGAGAACACCGCGTCCTTCTCATCGACATAGACCCCCAAGCGTCCTTGACCAAATTCATGGGGTTAGTGCCATCTCAGTTACAAAAAACCGTTGCTGATGCCATTATCGATGAGCAGCCCTTACCGATTCATGAGGGCATTCACGGCATGGACTTGGTTCCAGCAAGCCGAGTCCTAAGTGGAGCAGAAATGCAGTTAGTCAGTGCTGCGATGCGCGAGTTGCGCCTTAAGGAAGCCGTTGAATCTGTTCTAAATGAATACGACTTCATTCTTATAGATTGTCCCCCCAGCTTAGGATTGCTTTCCTATATCGCCTTAGTCGCGGCCACACACGTACTCGTTCCCGTGGAAACCCATCTCAAAGCCTTTGAGGGAACAGACGAACTCTTACAAACTATCACCCACGTAAAAAATAAAGCCAACCGCAAAATCCAAATAGCCGGGTTTATTCCCACGCGGTATGCTCAACAGAACTCAGCCGATAAACGAGCATTGGCTGCCATCCAAGAACAACTTTCCGCTTGGGGTCGGATTTTCCCACCCATCCCCAGAGCTACCGCTTTTGTCGATGCGTCAGAAGAACGTGCGCCTCTAGCAGTATTTGACCCGAAACATCCTGTAGTCGCTATTCTTGAAGAAATCGCCAAGGCTTTGGAGGCTTTATGATCCGACGCAAACAAACAGACAAACCCTTTGGGGGTCAAATTACAACTCCACCCCCTGCACCTTGGTTATCCTCACCAGATACCGAGTTGCCAGCCGCTACTGAAACTACTATCAAACTCTCAGATATAGTTCTGCCTCAACACCAGCCCAGACGATACTTTGACCCACAAGCATTAAAAGAATTAGTTGAGTCAGTTAAACAGCATGGCATTCTCCAACCTCTGTTAGTGCGTCCAATAGGTGGAGGTAAATATGAATTAGTAGCAGGAGAACGACGCTATAGGGCAGGGCAAGAAGCAAAACTTGAAGTCGCGCCTGTGGTTGTGCGTGAGCTATCAGATGACCAAGCATTTCAGTTGGCTTTGATTGAAAACCTGCAACGAGAAGACCTTAACCCTGTTGAAGAAACTGAAGGAATATTGCATCTGTTAGCAATCCGGCTGCATTGCGATGTAGAAGCCGTGAAATCCTTGCTGTATCGAATGAAAAACGCTCACAGTAAGGGGGAAGAGCCGTCAAAATCCTCATTAAATGAATCTAGGAAAAACGTTTTTCCTAACCCCGATAATCCACAAACTCTTGACAACGTTTCTGACCATTTAGCCGAGAAAAATGAATCTAGGAAAAACGTTTCTCCTAACCCCGATAATCCACAAACTCTTGACAACGTTTCTGACCATTTAGCCGATGAAACTGAATCTAGGAAAAACGTTTCTCCTAACCTAGATGAAGAACAATCAAACACGGTACAACAGGTGTTTGAGAGCCTGGGACTCATGAATTGGCTATCGTTCATCACCACACGCTTACCTTTGCTCAATCTGCCCGAAGAAATTTTAATAGCACTGCGAGAAGGGAAACTGGAATACACCAAAGCACAAGTCTTGGCGCGGGTAAGAAATAATGAAATCCGAAAAAAACTTTTGTCCGAAGCGATAGCTAACTATTGGTCTTTAAGCCAAATCAAAGAAAAAATCACAGATTGGACTGATGATGAACAAACATCCTCTTCTAAAGCAACTAACCAAATACCAGACCGCCTTCAAAATATCACCCAGCGCATTAAAAAGCGTCAGCTTTGGAAAGAACCTAAAAAGCAAAAGCAGCTAGTAAACCTTTTGAACAAGCTCGAAGCCTTACTAGGGGATGAGTGACTTGGGGTAAATTGTCAGGTAATCTCTACTTTTAGAGTCTTTTTACCTGTGATTCATGATTGGGTGCGAGGGGAGAAACAGAGATGGCGGAAGATTCACAGATTCGAGAATTACTCAAAGCTTGGTTAGATTACATCCACGTCGAAAATTTGAGTAATGCCAAAGTAGAAGCTGACGATTCAGAACAACCGAACATCTGGGACTCTCTCGTAAATCTGGTAGGCGATAAATTATTAATAGACGAGTCTTTATTTAAAAAACTAAAGCAACCGTTTAAAAGTGCAAAGAACTTTGAGCAAATAAAATTACCATCCATTGCTGTAGCTTTCCCCCAGCTTTATATAGTTGAATCGAATCGCCGTCAATTTCGCCCGTTGTTCACCATCAACGTTTCGACAATATTCGAGGGTAATTATCGTAGTAGCGGATGGAATTTAACTGAGTACGAGTTTCAGCCTGTTATTCCTAATTTGATGCAGTGGTACGGGCTAGAGGAAGAAGCGGCTGAGTCCTTAGTCACAAGGGAAGGGTTGAAAGTTTTTCTCGAAACTACTTTCAATCGTCCCTTTAAAACGCTACAAGATTTTATGGGACTGATTGAAATACCGCCGTTTCCTGTGCGGTCAAAACTTCTCCCTTATCTGTTGGACTTTGACTACGCTGCTTTTAATTACAACCTCAAAAAAGATTTTCAGAAAATTAGCGACCAGAATTACTTTCAGTGGTCAAGACCAGGACATCCGGCTTACGAATATCTGTTTGGACAACCAAAAGCACCTCAGAGTCAAGTGCTTTTTTTGGGTGCTTTTCCCAACTCACAGCCCGATGACTATCAAGCACTTGCTCTCAAACATTCTAAGGATCAACCTGTTACTGCTGTGATTGGGCCACCGGGGAATGGCAAGACCACACTGTTGTTACATAAGATAGCGCAGCAAGTGGTACGTCGAGCAGTGGAATTAGCAACAACGGGTTCAGATAGAAGTAACCTAACTTTGGTAACAAGCACTAACAAATTTGCTGTAAATAACGTTGAGAAAATTTTCAAGAGCAACTTGATCTCTGACCGTTTCTACTTATCAGGAGGCTCTAGGGATTTAGTTGAGAGTCAAGTTTTACCTAATTTGCAAACTGCACTCGACTGGTTAGCCAAAGAAACGTTTAAATTAGATGAATGGGAGTCAGCAAAACAACAGTTGTTAGCAGGTGTTCAGCAAATAGAATCTTATAGAAAACAAGACGAAGACGAGCTTCAAAAGATTTGTGTTGATAAGCAATTATTAGATGAGCTATGCCTTGATATACAATCGGTTGAGTCGGCGCTCAAGACTTCTGCATTTGAGTCTTCATCACCATTAGAATCCGGGAGCGACTACTCTAGGTTTCCAGTAGAAGCCTATCAGCAGATAAAACAACGTCTTGGCAGTGCAAGGCGTTCTTTGCCTAGAGTTGATTACTGGCAGCCTTCTGTTAAAGATAACAAATGGTTTGTCCAGATTTTGCAGACGATTAAACGATTCTGGCAGTCGATAACCAAAACCAGCGCACATCATGTTCTCAAACGCTTGCACAAACAGATAGAGATGCCTGTGTTGGCGACACTGGCCACCCCATTTCAATTTCAAATCCCACTGACAACTGAATCTCTCATCGCCGCCCAGCAGAGTGTTGACCAGCTACTTGCAGAAGCATTGAACTGGCAGCAACAACAGAATGGTATTGACAGCACACAACAGCAGTTAGAGTCATTACAGGAACAACGAGAAAACCTCATTACTAGCCGAAGAAGTGTCGAAAACCGACTCGCTACCTATCCCACCAAAGATTTCTACAGTCGCTTCTACACCGAATTGCACTCGCTGCAAGTAGAGTTATTCGAGTGGTCTTGGCAATTTCAACAGCAAGAGGCTCTGCGACGGAAAGACGAGGTGATAGCTTCCTTTAGGACTTACATTGCATTATTGAATGGCGAATGGGATGCTTTTCGTCAGTTAAGTCATAATTGGAGAAACATTTATCGGGATATCAGCCTGTTATTTCCGGTGTTCCTTTGCACTTTGCACTCCATCCGCAATTTGTTACCCTATCCCGATAGTGGCTGTATTGACCAAGTAATTGTAGATGAAGCGGGTCAGATTCCACCGCATCAAGTTTTCCCCGTTTTAGTTAGGTGTAATCGGGCTTTGATTGTAGGCGATCCATTACAATTGGAGCCGGTTGTTAATTTGAGCGACCAGAAGAAAGAAGAATATCGCAGCAAATCTTTTCTGGAACAGGGACTTACAGATGTAGATTATGACCGCTACAGTCCCACAGCAACAACAGCTTATCACCGAGCGGCTGGAGCATCAGGACAACCTAGAGATATTGGTCAGGGGATTATCCTTAAATATCATTACCGTTGCGTTCCGATGATTGCTGATTTTTGCGATCGCTTGTGTAATTACGGCATGATCATCAAAACTGAACCAAAAGCTTCTCGGTTAGGTACTAACTTGATTGCTTGCGATGTGGAAGGGAAACTGGAGAATAACGTTAATTGGGCAGAAGTTGATGCAGTAGAAGCGTTGATTGAGGAGTTATTAGCGGCGGGTTATTGCTTAAATTCTCCTGACTCTGACAACACAATTGGGGTGATTTCACCTTACCGCCGTCAAGTAGATGCGCTGACTCAACGCTTAAAATCTCGTTGGTCAGATTTTTCCCCCAAGAGCATTGGCACAGTTCACACGTTCCAAGGCGGTCAGAAATCAGTGATAATTTTCTCGACTCGCCAATGTCAAGCAACTGATAGTCTCTGGTTTATTAATCGACGACCTAATTTACTCAATGTGGCTGTGAGCAGAGCGCGAGAACTGTTTATCTTGGTGGGGAATTTGGCACGAATTTCTGAAGGGGGGCATACTAAAGAGTTGGTGAAATATATTAGGGAATTTGGGGAAATGCGATAATTTTAATCATTGCTACATTTCTAGGACTAATACCAATTCTGTATGAAGATGCGCCAAACTATATGAGGAACGTAGATGCAAAGCGGCTTGCCGCAGGCTACCGCAAAGAGAAGGCAGCGCGGTCTTGGGGTTTCCCCCATGAGCGACTGCCGTCGCAAAGGACACAAAGAAAGAAATAAGAATTCAAGAAAATTTGGCGCAGCCTCACATAGAAATGGTATTAGGTATAAATTCTCTCATTCTTGTCAATCATTAACAAGAAATTAGTGTTAGCAATGCCCACTGTGACTTTTTTCTAATTTTTTCCATTAATGATATCCCGTAAGCGATTTAACTGGCTACGATACAATGCATCAACGATATCATCATCGGTTGTAAAGACTCCTTCAATCCAATCTCCTGTCCAGGCATGACCTTCTACCAAGCGATAAAGTTGAGGACGGTCGGTGACTGAAGCCGTGCTGAAGATTTCAATCACCCTTTCTCCTTCATCTTCTCCAGTCCAACCTCCAATCAACGCGCGCACGCGGTCGGCACGTTGATTAAGGGTCAGCTTGGGCAGATCATTGGTACTTTCTTCCATCACAACGTCATCTTCATTGAATCCTGCCTGTCCTTCAGACGGATTAAAATCAATAACACTCCGCAATCCGACTAGAGGATTAGCCAAAAGCGGGTTCAGGAAACCATTAATAAATGCGGCTTTCGGGTGAACCGTTCCTAACCAGCCTCCCTTGACCTTTTGATTGTCTGGAAACTGAGCCGCCATACCATCTAACTTATGTTTGATTTCACCTGATTGAATACTGGCTGTAATGGCTTGTCCATAGGTTTGATCTAAATCTGAGCGAATTTTTACAGTCCAGAGTGCATCTAGGGAATCTGCTTGCCAGTTCTGAGTTCCGTTATTGGCATCCGGATCGATATGTGGAAGAACTTGTTCAGGTGCATACTGAGTACCAGTCACAGCAGGACTGGCAGCTTGCGTTTTTACAGTATTCAAAATCCACTCTGATGAATAGGGGCCTGGATTGCTAGTTCCCAAAGCATGGGCATGGTCTATGTCTTTACAGCCAAGCTGGACTGCCAATTCTGCCATTTGGGCGGTTTGATTATTTTGATCTTTCTTATTGAGGTTACTATCTCCAAAGGTTTTCCAACGATTACCTAAGTCATTCACCACCCACAATCCCTGCTCATTATCAAAATCGTGCGCTACCAAAGCAACCAGATCATCAAACCCAAGTTCTGGCATATCAGCGGTTTTCTCTTGGACTTGGGCTATGATGTCATCGTAAATGGCTGAAACAGTTCCCAGAACTGTGGCGGGATTGGTAGTATTTTCATTGATGTAGCGAGCCACATCAAGGGCAATCTTCCGCTTCATATTGCTAAAGAATAAGGGATATTTCTGCCGCCAATAGCCCCGAATGTCGGCTCTTGGTGTACGTAAATGTCCGGCTGCAAAGTGGTCTGTTAAAAAGTGATGGGCAGCAGCTTCACGCGCCATTGCTTCCCCAATGTTTTGCTTCGATTGTCCGGCAAAAAATGCCCGTAAAATTGCTTCTTCATGCAAAGCTCGATAGGAACCTCCGGCAGACGATCTATTTCCTCCACCTGGGCCTGCAATGCCATGAGGAGCTGCAAAATGTTCACTATTGTTCGCCGCTAACCGCAGATAACGGTTATCAACGGCGGCAATGACAGCTTGAGAAAACTTAAGCTGCCCCCAAACTCCTCCTTCAGGCTGTTCGGGTGTAGGGTTTTCCGCAAATCTCGGATCTTGATGATTGATCGTTTTGATAGCATAGATGATTTCATCTTGTGTCCCCGGAGATTTCCCAGGATTCGGTGATGGAATTGCTGCTAAACGAAATAGCGAGTCAGGAACAGGTTCCTCAACACCTTGCTCATTTGTGCGAGTATCACGAGGATCAAAGTAGTCGCCGCTCAACATGGTGATATCGCCATGAGTGAGGCGAAAGGGCATTTCTCCCGATGGATAAGATGCATTTGCTACCGTAACTTCTTTACCTTGATTAAAGTCATAGCTTTGTCCGCCAGACCCTCGATCGCCTAGTGACTTATGCTCCTCAGAGCCAAATCTTTGAATCACGAGTTTTTGTTGCAGGGAAGTGACATGAGTGCTACTTTGCTGCATTACGTAGGGCAACTTATGCCTTAAAGGAGTGATCGCAGTTCCTAGAGGCTGAGTTTGTTCTTCTGCTACAATCTCCCTTTGCACAGCAAAATCAGGCATCGACATGACTTGTGCCATCATGTCAGCTTCTTGTTCGTACTTATCTCCGGGCTCGTCTTGCGTGAGTTTCGCCTGGGGACGATGCAAAGATATGTGACTAATATCGTGACTCAGGGGCTTTTGTTGGATAACTTCTGGTTTTAATGATTGCTCATCAGCAAACTTGGCTGCTTGCAGGTTTGGTGCTACCTCAGTTCCCGTTTGGGCAGGGGTAGTATTGATTTGTGTACCAAAGCCGCGTACTGGATTCGCCAATGTGGAAATACTTTGTGAGGCAAGTGTGGGATTTATAAAATTTGATATGTTTGATTTTTGGCGTTGAACGGTGTGATCGCTCATCTCACCCTACTTCTATCAAAAGGCAGACTTTTGAAACAAATTATACAGTTTTTCTATTGGCGATCGCTATCCACTTAAGTAGAAGTTATTCTCTGCTCACAATCAAGATGATCGTAGAAAGCTGAGATGAAAAGCTGGGGCGATCGCCCTACAGGGCATAATCTAATCGAAGAAATGAGAGTAAATCAAATCATTAATAAATATCTAATATATGAAGCTTGAGTATTATAAACAGTACTTACATTGCAAAACAGTCGGTCTTCGCTCTCAAGGCAAACAAAATCTTGAGTGGTTTATTGCTTCATTTGCTTCAATTACCGAGAAACAACAGTGGACTCGCCAGTTCCTAGAAACTCAAGAATACGAATACGGAAATAAAATTAGCTACGAGCTTTATGAAGAGGTTGTGTTTCCTGCTCTTCTCAGGGGTTATCAAAACCGTGATCCTTGGTCAGTTTTGTGGCTTGCTCGTACAGCCCAAAATTTCTACAAGGCAAAGCATCTGCACGAGCAGATTAACTTCAAAACTGACTACGAGCTACTCAGAGAATCTTACTTGCTTGATCGAAGTAATGCTGATGTGCATAAAGATTTGCTAAGTGTTCAGATTCGATGGCTTCAATATTGCATTCATGAATATCCAACTGGAATTCTGTATGGGGTCAACGGGGCAACAATAGACGAATGCCACGAAATTATTTCAGAAATTGAGTTGATTAGAGAACTCGATGTTGAAAAGATTCAAGATAAATTTCTCAATGAGGTTCAATCAAAAGTGCTTGAATACCTCATTCGCCTTAAAAAACGCCAAACATCCAAAAACTTACACGAACACGAATGAAGAGCTTGATCTAACAAAGGCGATATAACCAGGATTTCAGAACTCGTGGCTCGGAGTCGGCGCAGCGGAGTGGGTCTTGCGGGCTTGCAGGATCTAGTTGGCTCAACCAGTAATCTTTCTGCCCGTAAGAGCCACCGACTCCGAGAGCGAAGCGGTCACGAGTTCGTCGGCTCAACATGAAACTACCGACTAAAACCCCTAGACCGTTGCTTCTGCTCCAGCATCTCTTGCTGCTGCTGTTGCTGCTGTTCAATAAGAATCTCATTCCAAGTAAGCCCACTAGGGGCAATTCTTTTAGCCTGGGGTAACTTTTTCTGAACAATCTGGGCGGCTTGATCTCCTTGATCATCATTATTAAATGCCACCCCAATTCTGTTAATATTTCTGAGGAGTTCAAAAGGCAAATTATTCGGGTCATCCACTGCCATGTACATTGTTCTAACTGGTGGTTGCCCCTTGTGTCCGTCTCTGTCAATCTCTGCCATTGTCAAGGCATCAATGGGGGAAGAACACAGGTATACCCTCTCAATTTTATCGTCAGGCTCTCCACCCAATTTCAGATGAAACCACCCCTCGGAGCGATCGCTGTCGGGATACTTGAAAGCACGATTGTCAAGACGTGCGGTGTCCCAAACCAGTGCGCCTGACTTTTCACCGTTCAAAGAGCGCTTGATAAAGACAACATTTCGGTGCTGGTCTATGTAACCCAACCCCTGCTGCTGTAATGGGTGTACAAGAAAGTTTGTTATACCGCGTTTTTGAGTCAAGAAATGCTGTAATACTGGGCGTAGGCTTTCATCCTCTGGCGGTGGCGTGAACTGGGGTGAACTCTGTTTTTGCTCTCTATTGGATGCCAGTTGATTGTTAGCGATTAGAACTAATGCTTTAGCTTCATCAATAGTCCATCCGGCGGGACTGGCAAAGATAATTTCTTCAACATCTTGAACTGGCTTATTATCTAATAATGCCCGTATAGCAATTTCTTTGTCTCGGTCAGTCACTAATAAGTTTTGCAAGTCGGCGCTGTAATACTCATATAACTCGGCTGAAAGATTATCTTTTAACTTTGGTTCATCTGTGGTTATAGTTGGAGTTTTATTAAGAGCAACTGCATCCACTGGTTTTTGCGATCTATGGAGTTGCTCCAAATAAACAATCGCTGCTTCCAGGTCGTCGAATATGGTTCTTCCGGCTGATAGCTGCTGCTGATTTTGAGAAATTTGTTGTGTTAATTCTAATACTGTTTCAGTTAAGGCTGACTCGACAGTTGATTGCTCAATATAATCAGAAATTGATGAAATAGCTCTTTTCTCTAGATAGGATTGTAACTCAGTTGCAAGCACTGTATCCAGGTCTTTAAATGTAGCTTTAGCTGTAACAAGCTGCTCTTTGTATTGAGAAAGTTGTTGCCTTAATTCTAATACTGCTTCAGTTAAGGCTGACTCGACAGTTGATTGCTCAATATAATCAGAGATTGATAAGATAGCTCTCTTCTCTGCATGAGATTGTAACTCAGCCGTCAATGCTGTTTCAAAGTCATTGAATGTAGTTTTAGCTTCAAGTAGCTGCTGATGATATTGAGAAACTTGCTGTGTTAATCCTAATACTGTTTCAGTTAAAGCTGACTCGATAGCTGATTGCTCAATATAATCAAAGATTGATAAAATGGCTTTCTGATCTGCATGGGATTGCAACTCAGCTGTCAATGCTGTTTCAAAGTCATTGAATGTAGTTTTAGCTCCAAGGAGTTGCTGCCGATATTGAGATAGTTGCTCTGTTAATCCTAATACTGTTTCAGTTAAAGCTGACTCGATAGCTGATTGCTCAATATAATCAAAGATTGATAAAATGGCTTTCTGATCTGCATGGGATTGCAACTCAGCCGTCAATGCTTCATCAAAGTCATTGAATGTAGTTTTAGCTCCAAGGAGTTGCTGCCGATATTGAGATAGTTGCTCTGTTAATTCTAATACTGTTTCAGTTAATGCTGATTCAATAGTCGATTGCTCAATATAATCAGAAATTGATGAAATGGCTCTCTTCTCTAGATATGATTGTAACTCAGTTGCAAGCACTGCATCAAGGTCATTAAATGTAGCTTTAGCTGTAATAAGTTCCTCTTTGTATTGAGAAAGTTGTTGCGTTAATTCTAATACTGTTTCAGTTAATGCCGATTCAACAGTCGATTGCTCAATATAATCAGAAATTGATGAAATAGCTCTTTTCGCTGTATGGGATTGTAACTCTTGAGTAATCGCCGCGTCTAGTCCGTCGAATGCGGTTCTTCTTGCTTCTAGCTGCTGCCTGACTTGAGAGAGTTGTTCTGTTAATTGTGGTAACGTTTCCATCAAGGTAGACTCAACTACTGACTGTTCAATAAAGTCAGAGATTGCATCCACTGCTCTTTGTGATAAGAGTTGTTGCTCCACATCAGCAATCGCTTCTCCAAGGTCATCGAATGCGGTTCTTCCTTCTTCTAGCTGCTGCTGATATTGAGACACTTGCTCTGTTAATTGTGGTAATGTTTCAATCAAGGCTGACTCAATTACTGACTGTTCAATAAAGTCAGAGATTGCATTTATGGGTTGTTGGCTCTCCGCTGTTCGCCCGACACGATTGTTCAACAGATGTTCAATCCGCGCATCATCGCGTTGTGATTGGTAGTCAACTCCACGATGTTTTTGCAAACCTGGGAAGGTATAAGCTGCACCTAATTGTGTGCCACTGAAAGCTTGCCCATCTTTCTCGTAAGAAATTCCTTTAGATTTCCCATTTCTGGTAAATCCTGTCCTTACACTGATACCATCAACCTGCAAGCGCATTATGAATAAAGGCATCTGAGGATTGTCAACAGATGCGTTATCAATTGTCTGCTGAACTTGCTCCTTGATAGTGCGTTCTGGGAGGGAGTCGCGTTGCCCCAATGAATATTCTTCCTGCTCTCGCCGGATACGCCTGATTTGCCCTGTGCTGGGTGTCCGATTCAGTTTTTCTCTACTGCCCTGCACTTGCACTAACTCATAGTCTTGTTCGATTTGTCGCAGAACTTTTTCAGAGCGCACATAATCCCAGGAATCATGGACTAACAGCCCCGTGTCCATCCTAATCCGGCTGGCTGCAATGTGGATGTGGTCGTCGTCGGTGTTATGGTGGCGGAAGATGACAAACTGATTGGCGTCAAAGCCCATCTCTTTCATGTAGCGATCGCCGATTTCACTCCACTTCTCATCATCTAGGACATCACCCTTAGCTGCTGACAGAGAAACATGATAAACAACTCGGTCTGCATCAGAATTTAGTTGTCGAGATAGCTTAAACTCACGCGCCAATTCACGCGCATTTCTCCCGCTCATGTTGCCGCCGATGAGTTGAGCATCTTCGCGCGATTCTAAATAATCTAGCAGCTTGCGAAAACCTCTGCCTTTAGTCTGCTTCCCAATCATCCTCTTCCTCTTCTTCCCAATCGTCAGATTCAATGTCAGGTGAGGCAATATCTCGTCTGCACTGATGCAGGAGTTCTAAAAGTTCTCGTAAAAGTTCTGGATCAGCAGGTAAAGTTCGCCCAATCTTTAAAGCTGTGTTGGTTGCCTTGACAAGCTGGTTGAGGTTGTTCCCGATTTGTCCTAACTCCCAATATGTTTGCAAGCTAATTTTACTCAGTCGTTTGGGTAATGGACGCATCAACGCATTACGCCTCATTAGTTCACTTGCTGACATCCCCGCATCAAGTGATTTAATACGAATCATATCCAGTTCAATGTCACTTAATCTCACTGGGAATATATGCTTTCGGACTAGAGCTTTTGACTGCTTGCGGTTCGCCATAAGTGGAGAAGATATCGGGACATTGCGAGGGGGGTTTTTAGGGGGGTGAAACCCCACTAAACCAGCTTTGCCGTTCGAGCGCAGCGAGACAAAGCGTAAGCTTTGAGGCATGGCTGGCTTCTAGCCAAAATACGGGGGAGGGGAGGTGTCAGATGCTACGGAGGTACGGGGAGAAAACGAGAGACTGGGGGCGGGAGGACAACAGCGTAGCTGGGGGGACGGTTTCGGGTCATTCCGAGTGGGATGAAGAACGATAACAGCGTAGCTGTTTCGTCATAATTATATCAGTGTTTGCTGAATGACTGCGACGGCGTAGCCGGGGTGGTTTGGCTATAGTCAGCAACAGTCAACATCGGATGAACATAGCAACAGCATAGGTGAAACTTGCTTCTAATCTGGAGTTATACTTTTTTGAAAACGCTACTTTTGCCCCCAATTAGGCAGCTTGCTGCCTTTGCTGGTTTAATGGAATTGCCATCACAAATTCTGTACCTTTACCCAAAGTGGAATTACACTGCAATTTTCCTTGATGTTTTTGAGTAACAATCTGATAACTGATAGATAAACCT
>NZ_NOLK01000153.1:0-19187 GCF_002245985.1 Nostoc sp. 'Peltigera membranacea cyanobiont' 232 | reverse complement strand
GGATTGGGAATTGGGGATTGGGGATTGGGAATTGGGGATTGGGAATTGGGAATTGATATGAGAGTATATTCTCCTTTTGCCCCCTGCTTCATGATTTCTAGCTGATGGCTAAAGCAAAATGCATAATTAGTAAGAGGTGGCAACCTCCTACGTTGGAGTGGTGTCTCATCTTAAAGTAGTAGACGCAAAAACCTAGAGCGTCAATTAGATACTAGTGTGATTAGATGACCAGCATGAAATTCCAACTTTACTTAGGCTTTTTATTTTCCCAGATTAAAGTACGTCATTGGTGGGTAAGTGTCCTCTTATGGATTGCTTTGGTTGCCCCGGCGCAAGCGTCTGTAATTCTGCGCGTGGCAATTGAGAGGGGTGTTAATCAGGTAAAAGTGGGCAGTTCCACCACTGGGATTGTCAAGGATAGTACCGGACGAACTCTCGGACAGTTACCAGCAATGAGTGCGTATTATGCCCAAGCTATTCCTGGCGGAGTTGCTTTAGATAAGTGGCAATCTGGTTTATTTTGGATTGAGCCAACAGGTAAAGGATTCGTTTATATTGGCGATCGCTGGTATCGGGGCAGAACTCTGGTTGTTCCCACAGAAAAAGGCTTAACGGCTGTTAATTGGGTTGATGACCAAGAATATCTTTATAGCGTTCTTGGTGGGGAAATGGATGCTAGCTGGCCCCAAGAGGCTCTAAAAGCCCAAGCGATCGCAGCCCGCACTTATGCTCTTTACGAACGAGAAAAACAACGGAATAATCCCGTTTTCGATTTAGGCAATACCCCGGATCGTTGGCAAATTTACAAAGGTGTCATCAGTGAGGCTCCTGCTACTTACGCCGCAGTGGATTCCACACTAGGGCAGGTACTAACTTACAAAAACCAGATTATTCTCTCAGTTTTCCACGCTTGTTCTGGGGGACACACCGAAAATGTAGAAGATGTTTGGGGAAGCAACGAGCCTTACCTACGGGCTGTTCAAGACTACGATCAAAATATCAGCGAGTGTAATTGGGTGAAAACCTTCTCGCCAACTGAAATTAGCGCTAAATTTCCGGGAGTTGGCAGTGTGACGGCGATGACTCCAGAGACATACTCGCCTTTCCGCAGTGTGAAAGTCTTGAGAATTATCGGCAATAAGGGTACGAAGGTGCTACAGGGTGAGGAAGTGCGAACAGCCCTGAAGATAAAGAGTACCCGCTTTACCGTTACCAAGGGAGCCGATGGTAGTTTTGTACTGCAAGGGCTTGGCTACGGTCATGCTTTAGGTATGAGTCAATGGGGGGCGTACAATCTGGCTCGGCAAGGAGTTAACCACCTGCAAATTTTGGGACATTATTATCAAGGTGTAGCCCTAACACCAATTCAGGCGAAGTAGCGAACTTCTGTACTTATAGCAACCGTCAAGGCGGTTTGAGCATAAATTGAAAGTAGTCTCTTTTCTTGTAGAGCGATCGCTGTATATATGTCCTAACCACCAAGGCGGTTGCTATATGTTACAAAAGGCAAACAGGCTTAAAGCCCTTACTAATGACCAATGACAAAGGACAGCCTTTGCCATTTAGCTTTAATTGCACCAACCTACTTAAACTTTTGCTTCCAAAGACTTGAGTAACTCGGTATTCACACCCGATTCACGAGTCAGAGCAATTTTCCCAGTGCGGGCGATTTCTTTCAAACCAAATTTTTGCAACACCTGCACGATCGCTACCATCTTACCCGGATCTCCCACAACTTCTAAGGTGAGAAAATCTTCAGCTACATCCACGACTCGCGCCCGGAAAATCTGTGACAATTCGATCACTTCTGAGCGATTGCTGGTGCTAGCATTCACCTTCAAAAGCATCAGTTCCCTCTCTACGCAAGGGTTTTCGGTAATATCCTGTACCTTAAGAACATTGACTAACTTATATAGTTGCTTGGTGAGTTGCTCGATCACGCGATCGTCACCAGGTACAACCATCGTAATGCGGGAGACTCCTCCTTGTTCAGCAGGGCCAACAGCAAGGCTTTCAATATTAAAGCCGCGACGGGCGAATAAACCAGAAATGCGGGAAAGAACACCCGCCTCATCTTCTACCAGAACTGAAAGGGTATGTTTCATCTTCGCCAATAGAGGCTAGAGCAGGAATTGAGTAACGCAGACACTAGTACCACTTTGCAGAATTCACTCATTCAAAATTCAAAATTCCTTGAGTTTTAAACTCTTGACATTTTGTCAAATGTATGTTTTTTCTACTGTCATGTACTACTGCACTAATTGTCAGTGCGACCTTTTATTGTAAACTCAATAGTTGCACTCATTGCATTCTCTAAAGATAAATTGGGTAAAAATCATTCTGCAAGGAAGAGTTTCATTCAATGAATCTCTTTTCATAGGTAGATGCGGAATTTTGGTAAACCTTTTATACTCAGCTTTAATTAAGCCTCTAATAGGAGAAAAGTTTTTATGGGTTGGTTACAAAGATTATTTGGAATGGAAAAACCCGAAAATGCAGAAGTAAATCCTGCTCCGCAGTCAATAGCGCCAGATACTAGTAGTAACGTTGCTACGCAATCAATACCCCCAGAACGTTTAGGATTAAGCGGCGAATACGACCAAAGTGGCTTGGCAAAGCGGGTAGCGTTGGCATTCGATCAAGATCCCCAACTTGATGATGTTAATACCCTTTGGGTTGCTCAGACGGGTAGCACAGTGGTGTTGAAAGGGACAGTTCCCAGCCAAGAAATTCTCAATAAGATGGTTTCTGTAGCTAATTCTGTGAATGGTGCTACAGATGTTGACACTAACCAGGCCACGATTGGCTAGGCGTTAAGCAATTTAAAATTCAATAGTGGGATTGGCTAGTGCGATCGCTGCCATTGGATCATAATTTAGGAAGTAAGTGATGGCTGGCGATCGCTAACCCATCTCTCAATCCAATCTAAAATAGCTTGGTTAACTAGTTCAGGACATTCATCATGGGGACAATGCCCTACGTTTTCCAAATTCAGCACTTCCAACTTCTCGTTGTACTGGGCGAATTGGCTAGCCAGGGCTGGGGGAACAAACCGATCCTTTTGTCCCCAAATTAACAGCATCGGAATTGTTAAGGTTGGTAACACTATCTTGACGCTGGGACTAAAGTTAATTCCGATCGCAGCTTTGAACAAAGCACTAAAAGCCCTCGCCGAACCTCTGTCTTGGGGAGGGCCAGCTAAAATTTCTATGAGTTCATCGGTAATCGCCTCTGGGTTGGCGTAGGCGATACTAGCCCAACGACGCAGCACCCCAGGACGGCGCACGAAGTTAAACACGGGTTTTAGAATCAACGGCGAAGCGACAATATTTTTAATTGCTCTGACAACTGGTTGCAACACAGGCGGGATTGCTTCTTGCTCTAGCGAAGGGTCTGGTAAACTCATCATCACCATACCCAGCACCATATCGGGGTGGGTAGCTGCGGCGGCCATCGAAATCAGCGAACCGTTGGAATTGCCCACCAAAATCGCTGGTTCACGGATAAATGTTTTCCAAAAATCGTAAACCTGCTCAACCCAGAGTTCGATGCTGTAATTAGCTGCGGCTTTTTCCGAAGCGCCAAAACCCAGCATATCGATGGCGTAAACAGTGTGATTTTCAGCCAACACTTCTAAATTATGTCGCCAATGACCAATGGAAGCGCCGAAGCCATGTAGCAATATCAGGGGTGTTGTCTTCTGATGATTTTGGGCAGAGCGAATGTAAGTATAGCGAGTTTGCCAGCCGCGCCAAACCCAATCCCTTTGATTACCAACCCGCTCTTGCCAGTGTAGTGTAGTAGTCACAGTCTCCTTTAATTCATCAGCTTTAAATTCTATTGTGACATCACCCCGACCTGAAGGTGCGGGGCTTCCAAGAATTACTTCAAGGTTTTCCTAGTTGTTCCCTTTTCATGCTCTAATTTAGCTAGGTTTTTGGGGGTTGATAGTGTTGCAGATTGTTGGCTGAGGGCAGAAGGATCTATCCCAGGGCTATTTGGAGGATTTTTACGTAGGAAATTCCAGTTTATTTTATTTAAAAAAGCCATCTCTATAGCCAGTACTGTGTTAAGTATTCCCAAAAATACAGGAAATATAAACAATAGGTCGTTTTGACTGTTGACACGAATTATATTTTTTATCAACAAGAGAGTGATCGATTAAGAAAATATTATATTTATAGTTAGTCAGGGCTTAATTTTGACAAATAGGCTCAAATTTACTTGATGCATAGAATAATCACTTTGGATAGTTTCTAAATTAAAAACTACGATGTTATGTGAATATTAAATGACTCTTAAACCGTGTAACAAGGTACTCTTACATCCTGCTTAAATATGATATTTTATTGGAAAAAGCTTTGTTGTTGTCAGGTAGATTGATGACTCGAATTAATGGATTTGTCGGGCGACGTGATTTCTTAAAATTTGCCAGTTTCCTAGGTGTTGCAGCTACTGCTTTCGCTGATAGCTTTTGGAATCTAGAGCAAACTGCTGTTGCAGATATTCACCCAGTTAACCCTAATCCAATCAGTCCAAATGAAGCCATTAGACGCTTGCTAGATGGTAATCAAAGATTTATCCATCAAAAACGTCAATATCTCAGTCAATCACTAGAACGTCTACTATTAGTTGCTAAAGCTCAGTATCCCTTTGCAGCTATATTGGGCTGTGCAGATTCAAGAGTACCTGCGGAAATTGTCTTCGATCAAGGACTTGGAGATTTATTTGTCGTCCGTGTTGCTGGTAATGTGGTTAGTGATACGGTTATAGGTAGTCTGGAATACTCTACAACAGTATTAGGTTCGCGGTTGATTGTGGTATTAGGTCATAAAAGATGCGGTGCAGTCGCGGAAGCGCTCAAAAATGAAGCACTTCCTGGCAGAATTGGTTTAATTATTGAGAGCATCAAACCATCTATAGAAAGGGTAAAGTTTAGAACGGGTGATAATATGCAGGATGTGGTTATAGCTAACATTCAATATCAGACTGAAAAGTTGCAGGAAAGCTCAACAATTTTAGCCAAATTGCTTGGTGAAGGTAAACTAAAAATTGTCGGTGCTTGTTATGATATTGACACAGGTAAAGTCAACATTATTACTTGAATACTCTAGATTTTTTGGAGTTTTGATTTTAACGATATTTATAACTTTATTTATTAATTCAACCTTTATCGATACAAGGCACTGTCAAAGCTTGTAACAAATAAACCCAGCAGGGGACATATAACAAAGCCGCCTGCCAGGAAGGTATAGTATATTCTGGCCATGTTTGATTAGGTTAGCGCTTATTTATAAAAAATAATTGCGTATCCCTAGATACAATAACTAAATACTTTGGAAAACACAGTTAAGAAAAGTTACTAAATAGGTTAATTTCCAATTAAAACCAGCAATTTCCCAAATGGATAGATGACGGAGTGGAAGACAAGGGAGAATGATTGAACAAATTCTCTCTTGTTCTTTGCCAGTCCTCAATGCCCAATCCCCAATGCCCCATAATATAAGAAAGCGCTTCACACTTCTTAAATAATCAGCTTTATTAGAACAATGGCGAGAGACTTACGGGGATTCATTAAAATTCTAGAAGAAAGAGGACAATTACGGCGGATTTCAGCTTTAGTTGACCCAGACTTAGAAATTGCTGAGATTTCCAACCGGATGCTGCAAAAAGGTGGGCCAGGGTTGTTGTTTGAAAATGTCAAAGGTGCTTCCTTTCCGGTGGCGGTGAATTTGATGGGAACTGTAGAAAGGATTTGTTGGGCGATGAATATGCAGCATCCAGAGGAGTTGGAAACTCTGGGGAAAAAACTGAGTATGCTACAACAACCAAAACCGCCGAAGAAGATTTCCCAAGCGATAGATTTTGGCAAAGTGCTGTTTGATGTGGTGAAGGCGAAACCAGGATGGGACTTTTTCCCCGCTTGTCAGCAAGTTGTGCTTCAAGGTAATGATTTAGATTTAAACAAGTTACCTTTGATACGTCCTTATTGTGGTGATGCTGGCAAGATTATCACGCTGGGACTGGTAATTACCAAGGATTGTGAGACGGGTACTCCAAATGTAGGTGTGTATCGCTTGCAACTACAATCGAAAAATACGATGACTGTTCACTGGTTATCGGTGCGGGGTGGGGCGAGGCATTTGCGAAAAGCCGCAGAACGTGGGAAGAAATTAGAAGTTGCGATCGCACTTGGTGTAGATCCTCTAATTATTATGGCAGCTGCCACGCCCATCCCTGTAGATTTATCAGAATGGCTGTTTGCTGGACTATATGGCGGTTCTGGTGTGCAGTTGGCAAAATGTAAAACCGTCGATTTGGAAGTTCCCGCAGATTCAGAATTTGTCTTGGAAGGAACGATTACACCAGGAGAAGTCTTACCAGATGGGCCCTTTGGCGACCACATGGGTTATTATGGCGGCGTGGAAGATTCGCCATTGGTACGCTTTGAGTGTATGACACACCGGAAAAATCCGATTTACTTAACAACATTTAGCGGTCGTCCACCAAAAGAAGAAGCGATGATGGCGATCGCACTAAATCGCATTTATACGCCCATACTGCGCCAACAGGTATCAGAAATTGTCGATTTCTTCCTCCCAATGGAAGCTTTGAGTTACAAAGCAGCGATTATTTCCATTGATAAAGCATATCCCGGACAAGCGCGACGAGCAGCTTTAGCTTTTTGGAGTGCTTTACCACAATTTACTTACACTAAATTTGTAATTGTTGTAGATAAAGACATCAATATTCGCGATCCGCGTCAAGTCGTGTGGGCGATTAGTTCCAAAGTTGACCCAGTACGAGATGTGTTTATTTTGCCGAATACACCATTTGATACATTGGATTTTGCTAGTGAAAAGATTGGCTTAGGTGGACGGATGGGAATTGATGCGACTACAAAGATTCCGCCGGAAACAGACCATGAATGGGGTTCGCCTTTGGAATCTGACCCAGATGTGGCGGCGATGGTAGAGAGGCGATGGGCAGAGTATGGTTTAGCAGAGTTACAGTTGGGAGAAGTAGACCCGAATTTGTTTGGCTATGATATGAGGTAAGGTGGTGAACTACTCCGCCGTAAGACGGACGGAGCTTCCCAATTCATCGGGAATAGCTTCCAGAACTCCATAGTAAAAGACAAGTCTGACATTCCCTCCAAGGGCAGGAGTCCTGGTTCCCAAGACCCAAATCTTTCTCTTGCAACATATACCCTTACGGGTTCGGCACTTCCTTCAAGTCGGGGAACCGCAAGGGCGGAGTGCCTCACCTGTTAGCTTGGTTTTCGCTTATGGCATTGATGGTCAAGACCAAATAATTCTATCAGAAAATTCTGGGGATTCGTCATACATCTGATATTTGTTTTTGCTCTTGCAAAAAATCAATATCAGATGCAATCCTTATCCCCCGCTCCCTATCCTCACCTTATGAGTACATTGAAGGTGGGGACTTCCGCGACACGTTAAATAACAACATCGAAACAGAATTCAGGAGTCAGAAAGGGCTAAACGCCCCGCTACCGCTAACAGAATTTAGTTAGGTATTCTATACGACTGGCGGATAGCGACGCGAAAAGCGAGTCTATGAACGTCTGAATAATCGGCGTTTTTGCACCTCTACCAAATCTACTATTTGGTAGAGGTGCAAAAAGTCTTAATTTCTAGGTGAGAGTTTATTGCTTATTAATAATAGTGTACAAACCATTGCACCTAACATATAAACCATAGACGTGTCAGCATCCTTTAAAATTAGAATATAAAACATAGAGAACACTACAAAAACAAGTACCGTTATTTTCAACATAAAATCTAACAATTTCAATCATAAATACTAGGAAAAATACATCAAAACTCTAGCTCACGTTTTTTACTATTGTTGAGCGCAGAAAAATATTTCAATTTCTAATAGCATTTAATATTTCAGCGTGGAGAAATTATTGGATCGCTATTTCTAATATATTTCTTAAGTGATTGTTTACCTGATTGTAACTATGACAGTTTTTTTTGTGGTAGTAACTAACCTAGACAAATGTACTTCTACCAAGTATTTTTATAAAAAAAACTGTTTCATAAATCCGATCCAATTTTATTGACCAAGATTTTTACTATTCTCACCTCTTTGGGCCCTATTCTCCCTGCTACCAACACTAACTTCAATTTAGGGACTTCCAATTAAAAAAATATCCAATTTTGTAGGGTGCGTTAGCGACAGCGTAACGCACCGCCAGATATCTCGGTGCGTTACGGCTTTCGCCTAACACACCCTACTGTATATTTTATTTTTTGGAAGTCCCTTATCCGGGGTCGAATCCCATGAGTGAATGCTCCTCTTGCTGTCGCTATTGCAGTTATCACTGGTGGTATGAGTCCATAATCGGGCGGTCTGTATTGCCTCTTGGAAGATTAGATGAAGCCAAATTGCATCTATTAAGGTTTAAGCGCAAGAAAAAGTAAAAAGTTGCAACCAAATAAAGGGTGCGATCGCAAGCAAGCCTTGTTCAAATAAGAACGATTAAGTTAAATAGCTAGTAAACCATTCAGATAAGCGCAACGTACAGACAGAGCCTGATTTTCTAAAATTTGCGTTGTTTACCGCCATAGGCATCGCACGGTTTTTTCAATGCTTTCTAGGTTGTTTAATTGGGCGGGGTTTGTTTCTTCATATAGTATGCTTGCTAGTTCTTGCAGACAGGCTTGCAGACGTGCTTGCTTTTCTTGAGTTATCGCGGCTTATATATTTCCCTCTATTTTGCCATCACTAGTAAATCTGCCAAAGTGGGATGCTCCCCATCTGATGTACAACGTCGAGAAGTACAAGATTTGTTCCATTTAATCGAAAACCTCCACAAAGTTGGGGGTTAACTCAAACGCTTGAAACTCTTCCCAGGCTCTACTATGGAAAGGCCGGGTTGAGGCAGCTAAAGCCTTATTTACTTGCTTGTAAGGGGAAACAAGCGCAAAACTTCGGTCATTATCTCGATAAACATCGCGATGCCTGCGGGGGGCTACGCCTACGCATCATTAAATTACGAATATCATCAAGCTGAACAAATTTGTTCGATTGGTTCTGGGTTGGTTGAATCTGCCGTTAAACAGGTTGACCGTCGAACTAAGATTTCCGGGGCGCAGTGGAAGCGGGAAAATGTGCCTCAAGTCTTTGCCCATCGTTGTGCTTGCCTAAATGGATTATTGCCTGTTTGAGCCACTTGAAAAAGTGAGATGCTCCCAACAGCCCTGCATTCAGGGGGGGATACTACCTAAACTGAGGTTCCATAAACCGCAGAAATATGTATAGTCCAATACTATTTAAATTTACAGCTATTGATGTTATTGTTTTTGTAGACAAATAAGCAGTTACTTAATGGTTAATCGATGCTTATACTCGACTTCATCTAAGTACGAGATAGAGCCAATTTATTTACGAAACATGGAATGACAGTATCATCTATGCTGCGTGGGCAAGTTGGATTGCCATTGGTGACAGGTAAGCTAAAACACATTTAATTTGCATATTGAAATTTTCTCAATTTCTTGTGGGGTGGGCAACATAAGCGCCCTAATTATGCAAATTAAATGCCGATTAGCTTAGTTTATTAGCGCAGGGGCACTGAGTCATTTTGTCATGCGTTAGTCTAAACTCCAGTATTCAATATTTCGAGATTTAAAAGGTGTCAACTATGACTTCAACACTACCGACTCCAGGAACACACTACTACCTAATTAATAAAGAAAGCGGCAAAGCTTTAGATGTAGTAGCTCATAGCAAGATTGATGGCGCTAATGTCCAACAGTGGACTAAGAATCAAGGTGAAAATCAACAATGGCTCCTCCAAGATGCTGGTAATGGCAGTTTCAATCTAATTAATAAAGAAAGCGGCAAAGCTTTAGATGTAGTAGCTCATAGCAAGATTGATGGCGCTAATGTCCAACAGTGGACTAAAAATCAAGGCGAAAATCAACAATGGCTCGTGCAAGATGCTGGTAATGGCAGTTTCAACCTAATTAATAAAGAAAGCGGCAAAGCTTTAGAGGTAGCAGCTCATAGCAAGATTGATGGCGGTAATGTCCAACAGTGGACTAAGAATCAAGGCGAAAATCAAAAATGGATATTTGAGGCTGTAACATCTTCTTCGTCCTCACATTCAAACTTGGTCAAGCTTGAATACAAAATCAAGGGTAAGAACGAAACCATTATTAAAAAAGACTGTGAATTACTTGTCGTAGCTTGCGATCCCAGGAACTTGTCTAAAATTTGTGATTACACGCCTACAGAACTCGGTATCTTCGGCAAGTTGATAAATTTCACATTCCATACATCGCTACTCCAAGTCGAGGTTAAATCTCCCCAGAAACATGCTGTCATCTTTGCTCCGCATTCATTGGATGTAATGGACGGAAGTGTCTATGCATTTCGTAACGAATCTGCCAAGCAATTTGGAATAGAGGTTGCCAATGGGATGCAGCATAACTTGGTGACGGTCTATCAATTAGTAGACGAAAAGAAGCCATTGTCTGCCAGCGATTTTGAGAAAATACTTGAACAGCAATTGAAAGACAGCAAGTGGTGGCCATTCTCTAGCAATTACACGATACTAGAAACTGTGACTACGCCATACTTCGATCACTTCTCCAATGAAGACTTGAAAAAGGGCTTGCCGTGGGAGCTTCTGAAATCGCAGGGACAAAATAATACCTTGCATGTGCATGGATTCACTTGTTTTGAATCGGCCTTGCATTGCTGGGATTATGGCGAACTGATGCTTAACACTGTGGACAGTGCCAGACATGCATTGCCAACGAACTTAGAAGCGCCCATTGTCATCTTGGGTGCTGGCGTTAGCGGTCTCTTGTTTGCTGTTAGACTCAAGAGGTTGGGATACACCAATATAGAAATTCTGGAATCAACCGACCGATATTGTGGAAAAACCCATACCTTCATTAAAGACGGGCCTTATCCGAGCGGTTCAACTGAAAAGACAGTCTGTGAGTTAGGCACATGTTATTTATCACCTGCCTATTCTAAAATGACCAAGGATCTGGAGGAATTTTTAGAGGGCAACGATCAAATCGATTTCGTTAAGAATAATCCGAATTTTAGAGGAATTGTCACCACAGAGGAATTTCCACCAACTTTTCATGTAGATACCATAATTGAATATCCCACATACGTCGTTTTTAAGGCTTTAGCCTTACTAGGTCTCCCCCAAGATTACGATCCAAACACGTTAAAACTTCAAATTTCTGTTGACCTGATCAGATACAATATCCTTCATTGGGAAATTATGGGTCAACAAAGTCCGATGCCACCAGAGCCACCAACGGCATTGCTGGAAAAAACTTTTTATGAGTTCTTGGAAGACAACAGTCTGCTTTCCCTTGTGGGCATGATGGACTATATCTATGCGGTGCAGGGGTATGGTGTGATGAAAAGCATCCCCGCTTATTATGCCTTAGTCTGGATCACACCTATCGTTATCGAGACGATTCTGCTCGATAATTTGACTCAAGAAAATAAACCCGTTATAACCGCATTGAAAAATGGTTGGGGCAATTTGTGGGATCAGATAGTAACAAAAGAAAAACTTCATATTATCTATTCGGCGGAGACTACATCGATTAAACGTAAGTCCTGACCGACAAATCAAAACGCAGTAGCCCACCAGTTCTCGGTTAGCTCATTTTCGTTGCTTATTACTCCTCTATTGCTTGGTGGATAAGCTTTTTAAGCATTTTAGATTTTAACTCAATAAGATAATCTAAAAAAGCTCTTAATTATATCCAGCCAGTTTTTGTTGGAGTTATGAACGAATAGAAATCAGAGAGAAAAGGGTGAAATTTGACAGGAAACAGAATTGTTATGTGTGAGATAAAAGTTACCTGTCAAATCTAAGGCAATGGAGTTGATGAAGAATGGAAATCAAGGATAAAATTTTCATTCCTTCATCAACTTTCCCTGCGATCGCCAAAAAAAGACAATCAGAGGTAGTTGTGCCATGTATTCCTGAACTGTCTCAATTAGTACACACTTCTTTGCAACCGAAATTTATTCCATTAATCAAAAGCTCTGAGATAGAACATGAAACGTCTTGTTGTATGTTGTGATGGAACTTGGCAACAGTTAACTAGTCCTTGCCCAAGCAATGTGATTAAGCTTGCTCAGACAGTGAAACCGACCGCTAGTGATGGGACTCCACAGATCGTGTTTTATGATGAGGGGGTTGGAACAGACAGTCAGGCTACTAAACTTATAGGCGGAGCCACCGGACTAGGGATCGATAAAAATATACAAGATGGCTACCGTTTTCTGAGTCTTAACTATGTTCCAGGCGATGAAATCTATCTGTTCGGGTTCAGTCGAGGTGCTTACACAGTCAGGAGTCTAGCGGGAATGATCTATTGCTCAGGTCTGCTTGAACGCTCTCATATTACCGACGCACCTTATGCTTACGAGCTTTATCGTGACCGAAACATTAAACCAAAGGATGAAAAAGCAGCCAAATACCGTAAAGAAAAGGGCGCTCGCGTCCCGATCGCCTTGCTTGCTTGCTTCGATACCGTCGGGGCCCTTGGTATCCCAGGAATACCAGCTTTCAACCAGTTTAACGAACAGATAAATAAGAAATACAAATTTCACGACACCACTTTAAACGATTGTATACAGAATGCGTTACATGCTGTTGCGATCGACGAAATCCGCGAAATCTTCGCTGTCACCCCAATGACGAAAAACCCTGATGCTGAAAACCAGAGGGTTATTGAAGTTTGGTTTCCCGGCGAACATGGCTGCGTCGGCGGTGGAACGAATGAACACAAGGGGTTATCAGACGCAACCTTGCAGTGGATGATGGATTCAATCACCGATACTCTGAAATTGGGGCTGGAATTCGACCCAAGTGTCATTCCAGGGGGTATCAAGCCTGATTATAACTGCCATTTTAAGAACGATCCTGGGTTGTTCAAATTGGCAGGAATCAAGCTGCGTTCTGTGAGCGATCGCATTGACGATCTTCACGAAAGCACGATCAACCGTTGGCAAACCATAAAGGACTACCGTCCCAAGAATCTAGAAAGGCTTGCCGAAAAACTTAATTTAAAGTGAAGCGGACTCAATACGGTTCAATTAAGGGGGTTAGTGTCAAGGGGAAAGAGTGAATGGCACTAAGAAAAGGGAAAATCGTTGAGGCAGCAGGGGTGCAGAGGAGCGGAGGAGCAGGGGAGAAAGAAGCAATCCCAGCCCTTGCGATTGCTTCGCTTCGCTCGCAATTACTGTAATTAATTTTGCGTGGTTAGTTATCTTGGGTTATGAAGCCAAATTGCATCTATTAAGGTTTAGGCGCAAGAAAGTCACACGATCGCTTGCTGGATAAATATTTTTAGGAATTAGGTCTTTCTGGCTTCGGCGATCGAGAGTGCTGATTACTCAGCATTGAGTTCGCTATCCGATTAGCTCAATTGTAGCGATCGCAGTTGAAGGGGAGCAATGCGAAAAAGTGAGCGCATTGTCAAATGAGTCAGGGAATCAAGGGGAGACTCAAAACTAAATTTGTCATTAGAGAGAGTTTGTTTTATTATAAAATCCGCCTCCAGGTGCTAGCAAAAAGTCTGGCAGACAAACCATTATGCTATCTGGCGTGTTTGTAAACATTGTGCAATCAATCACATTGCGATCGCCTACGGCGGGCGGCTACGCCATCGCACCACAATACAGCACAACATAGAATTTGACGGGAGGAGACTGCGTGAGAATTGGTGCTAACTACTTGGGTAACGGAGAGTGTGAATTTACAGTTTGGTCTCCGCTATTAGATGGCGTTACAGTAAAAATTTTAACTCCAGAACAGCAGTTAATTCCCCTCAAGCCTCAGTCTGAGGGATACTGGCAAACGAAAGTCAGCGATGTGTATCCGGGTACGCTTTATCAGTATGTCTTAAATGGCCAAGATACTTTTGCCGATCCCGCGTCGCAGTATCAACCGGAAGGGGTACATGGGCCGTCTCAAATTGTCGATCGGCAGTTTCAGTGGACTGATGAAGGGTGGGCAGGTATTCCTGTGGAGTCGATGATTTTTTATGAACTCCACGTTGGTACTTTTACACCAGAAGGAACTTTCAGTGCGATTATTCCCCGCTTACCGGAACTGCGGGAACTGGGAATTAATGCCATTGAAATCATGCCCATCTCCCAGTTTCCGGGAGACACTCATGTTGAACCTTCTCTTGCATATCGCAACTGGGGCTATGACGGCGTTTACCCTTTTGCTGTTCAAAATTCTTACGGTAGCCCAGCCGAACTGAAGGAACTGGTAAATGCTTGCCACCAAAACAATATTGCTGTAGTGCTGGATGTGGTATATAACCACTTTGGGCCAGAAGGCAACTACATGAGCCAGTTCGCGCCCTACTTTACTAAAACCTATAAAACGCCGTGGGGCGAAGCGCTGAATTTCGACGATGCCCATAGTCAGGGTGTGCGAAATTATTTTATCGAAAATGCCCTTTACTGGTTGGGCGAATTCCACATTGACGCATTGAGACTTGATGCAATTCAGGCAATTTACGACTTGGGAGCCAAGCATTTTTTGCGAGAATTGGCGGAAGCAGTTCATCATTTCTCACAACAAGGGCAAAAATGGAAACGCCATTTAATTGCTGAAAGCGATCTGAATAATCCGCAAATTATTCGTCCGGCAGAATTGGGTGGATATGGAATCGATGCCCAATGGAGTGATGATTTTCACCACGCATTACACACCCTGTTGACAGGCGATCGCCAAGGATATTATCACGATTTTGGGCAGCTTGCTGATTTGGCAAAAGCTTACAATGATAGTTTTGTCTACGATTGGAAGTATTCGCCCGATCGCAAAAGATTTCATGGCATAAGTTGCCGCGATCGCAATTTCTCACAGTTTACAGTCTGCATTCAGAATCACGATCAAATCGGCAATCAAATGAAAGGAGAACGCCTCACTGAGAGGATCTCTTTTGAAGGATTGAAGTTAGCTGCTGGCGCTGTGCTACTCTCGCCTAACTTACCCCTGTTATTTATGGGAGAGGAATATGGAGAAACTGCACCCTTCATTTACTTTGTTAGTCACTCCGATCCCGATTTGATTCAAGCAGTTCGAGCCGGACGCAAACAAGAATTTGAAGCATTTCACTATGCAGACGATCCCCCAGATCCCGAATCGGCAGAAACTTTCCTAAAGTCTAAACTCAATTGGCAATTACACAATGAAGGTAATCACAAAGTTCTGTGGAATTGGTATCGCCAGTTAATTAATTTACGCAAGACGCATCCAGCACTTTTAAATCAAGACCGCAATTTCATCGAAGCGACTAGCGATGAAGATAAGCAGGTGGTCATCGTGCGTCGTTGGTGCGAATCAAGCGAACTAATATTTGTGATGAATTTTAATTCGTCTTCAGTGAAAGTAACTTTGCCAATTCAGCAAAATGCTAATAAGTTGTTAGACTCTGCTGATACCTCATGGTCTGGACATGGTTCTGAAGCTGCTGAACATCTATCTGCGGGAGAAGAAGTGGAATTGCGACCTACTAGTTTAGTACTGTATGAAAAAGGATGAGGGAGAGTTAGAACTTAAGGGATTTCCAAGTAAAAAAATATTCCGTCGCAGAGGGACAAGGGGGACAAGGAAGACAAGGGAGACAAGGAAGAAAGAAGTCTAGTTGAGTAGACAAATTGAATAATTTATTTTTTGGAGTTCCCTAAAGTTTCAGCCTCATAACCTCAAGTTCCAAGCTCAAAGGTTCAACGTTCAGGCTAAAAGGTTCAACGTTCAAGCTCAAAGGTTCAACGTTCAGGCTAAAAGGTTCAACGTTCAGGCTAAAAGGTTCAACGTTCAGGCTAAAAGGCTCAACGTTCAAGCTAAAAGGCTCAACGTTCAAGCTCAAAGGTTCAACGTTCAAGCTCAAAGGTTCAACGTTCAAGCTCAAAGGTTCAACGTTCAAGCTCAAAGGTTCAACGTTCAAGCTCAAAGGTTCAACGTTCAAGCTCAAAGGTTCAAATTCCCCCACCTCTAAATAGGTTTCAGATAAGATCCCCCCGCCTGCGGCGACCCCCTTAAAAAGGGGGTAAAAATCGGGAAAAGCCCCCCTTTTTAAGGGGGGTTAGGGGGATCTCCGAGAGACAAACATGTTAACCAAACCGTATCGCCCCATCTCTTATTACAACAAACTCATGCGAATTCCTACCGCCACCTATCGAATTCAGTTTACACCCCAGTTTGGTTTTGACAATGCTAAAGCGATCGCATCTTATCTAGCAGATTTGGGTATTTCCGATTTATATGCCTCCCCCATTTTCAAGGCCCGATCTGGGAGTACCCACGGTTACGATATAGTAGATGCCACTCAACTTAACCCAGAACTGGGAACGAATGAATCCTTTGATGCCTTAGTTGGCGAAGTCCAATCTCTAGGTATGGGCTGGTTACAAGATATTGTGCCCAACCACATGGCCTATAGCAGCGAAAACGATTACTTGATGGACATATTGGAACACGGCCCAGATTCCAGTTATACTGACTACTTCGATCTTTCTTGGAATGCTCCCTTTGGCGATCGCCAAGAGCGAATCCTCGCACCGCTACTAGGAGATTTCTATGGTGTATCCCTAGAAAACGGACATATTCAACTTCAATACGAACAAAACGGTTTAACCGTAAACTATTACAGCTTAAAACTGCCGCTAAGATTAGAATCTTATACAAAATTTATTACCCATAATCTGGGCAAACTCACACGCACACTCGGACGCAATCATCCCGATTTTATTAAGCTATTAGGGATTTTGTATATTCTCAAAAGTGTGCCCTCAGAAGTCGCGGGAAAACAGCGACAAGACCAAATCGCATTTATTAAAGGATTGGTTTGGGAACTCTACACCACAAATGATGCCATCCACGAATTCATTGACGAAAATATCCAAACTTTCAACGGAGAACCAGGTAATTCAGAAAGCTTTAACTTGCTAGATGAATTACTAAATGACCAATTTTACCGTCTTGCCTTCTGGAAAGTCGGGGCGGAAGAAATGAACTATCGCCGTTTCTTTACCGTCAACGAACTTATTTCCGTTAAAGTTGAAGAAGTGCGAGTTTTTAATAACACTCATAGCCTAATTCAAAAGCTAGTTGAAGAGGGCAAATTTACCGGCTTACGCATTGACCATATTGATGGACTCTATAACCCAATCCAGTATCTAGAACGGCTGCGGGAAAAAACGGGAGATGTTTATATTACGGTCGAAAAGATTTTAGAACTCACTGAAGAATTGCCAGAAAACTGGGCAATCGAAGGGACATCTGGATATGACTTTCTTAACTATGTAAATGGCGTATTTTGTCAAACTGAAAATGAATCATCCTTCGATAAAATCTACCAGAATTTTATTGGTTCAAGAGCAGATTATGCCTCGGTAGTGAAGGATAAAAAGCACCTGATACTAGAAAAGAATTTAGCGGGTGATATTGACAATTTGGCTCTTTTGTTAAAGAACATTTCTAGTAAATATCGTTATGGCAATGATTTTACGCTGAATGGCTTGAAAAGAGCGATCGCCGAAGTTCTAACCCTGTTCCCAATTTACCGTACCTATATTACCCCCGATGGAATTGGGGATAGCGATCGCGCTACCATTCAAGAAGTAATTAACCAAGCCAAAGAACAAACGCCCCTGTTGCAGCACGAACTGACCTTTATTGAAAAGTTAATGCTGCTTGAGTTTGATAACTCTCTGACTCAAACAGAACGGGAGCAGTGGATATATTTTGTCTTGCGGATGCAGCAATATAGCGGGCCGCTAATGGCCAAAGGTGTAGAAGACACCACATTATATGTTTACAATCGGTTGCTGTCGCTAAATGAAGTCGGGGGAAATCCCAGTCATTTTGGGATTGAATTAGCCAAATTTCATGCCTTTAACAAACAGCACCAAGCAACTTGGCCTCACACAATGAACACCACAGCTACCCACGACACCAAACGCGGCGAAGATGTGCGGACCAGGTTGAATGTGTTGTCAGAAATCCCCGATGAGTGGGATCGGCAGGTAAATACCTGGAGTGCTATTAATCGAGGAAATCGCAGTCATCGCCACGGGTTTGCTATGCCCGATCGCAACGATGAGTATTTTATCTATCAAACCTTTGTAGGGGCGTTTCCTTTTGCGGAACAAGAACACGCATCCTTCGTGGAACGAGTGAAAGATTATATAATTAAGGCAATTAGAGAAGCAAAAGTGCATACAGCATGGTTGCGACCTGATAGCGAGTACGAACAAGCTTGTACTTCCTTTATTGAGAAGGTACTCGATCCTTCCATCTCTGAGGAATTTCTAAAAGCCTTTCATCCCTTTCAACAGCGAATTGCAGACTATGGGATATTCAATTCCCTTTCCCAAACTCTACTGAAGATTACTACACCTGGCGTACCCGACTTTTATCAAGGAACAGAACTTTGGGAATTAAGCCTAGTCGATCCAGATAATCGCCGTCCCGTGGATTTTGAACAGCGACGTACTTACTTAAGCGCCATCCGCGAACAAGTGAAAACAGATATTCTCGGACTGATTCAGGAGTTACTGAACGACAAAACAGACGGTAGAATCAAACTGTTTTTAACGGCTCAATTACTCCAAGCCAGAACAAACTATGTTTCATTGTTTCAGGATGGCAACTATCTGCCGTTAGAAGTTCAGGGAACCTACGCCAATCAGATTATCGCCTTTGCGCGACAGGAAGGGAATCAAACAGCGATCGCGATCGCGCCTCGCTTTTTAACAAGCCTCATCCAGCCTGGAGAAAACCCCTTGGGTGAGTCAGTTTGGCAAGATACGCACCTGCTATTACCCTCTGGAACTTCCCCCACCTGGAAAAACGTTCTCACTCAGCAATCTTTAGAGGTAACAGAAACATTATCTATCGGATCTGCCCTAGCTGATTTTCCAGTTGCTCTATTGGTTAGTAGTGCCGAGTAAATAATTCGTGATTCGTAATGGGCTACGCTAACGTAATTCGTAATAAAACTCTCTAAGAGTCCGCAAGCGTCATTAGTAATTACGAATTATGATGAATCTGTCTCACGCAGAGAGAACACCGTAACCCGGATTTCTCACCACACCTCTCAAAGCCCGTGCTTGTGCAGGGGAGCAGGGGAGCAGGGGAGCAG
>NZ_NOLK01000152.1:0-19328 GCF_002245985.1 Nostoc sp. 'Peltigera membranacea cyanobiont' 232 | reverse complement strand
AGAGACATTATTGATCGTTCACTTGTTGAGGTGCGACTGCGGAACGAATCAACCGGACAATATCAGAGATGTCGAGTTATTCACCTAGTCAGTGAAGTTGAGGCTACTGCATGGTTTGAAGCAAGTGGGAAATCAATTGAGGTGCGTGTTGAGGTAGCGCCTGAATTGGAGGTTTTAATAGATCGTCACCTAATAATATCTGCCCTATCGAATCTGGTTCAAAATGCCATTAAGTTCACGAAGCAGGGTGGGATTGTATGGATACGCGGTAAGGCTGTAGGTGCGCGTGTTTTGCTTGAAATAGAGGATCAATGTGGAGGACTCCCGCCTGGTGAAGTGGAAGAACTTTTTAAGGCTTTTTCTCAGATGGGAACAGATAAATCAGGATTAGGGATTGGGCTTACAATTTCACGACGCGCCGTGTCGCTAAACAAGGGTATACTCTCAGTTCGCGATGTCCCCCATCAAGGATGTGTGTTCTCAATTGATTTACCCTTAGCCTCCTCCCCTCTCCTCACTACATAATCCTCTAGCTCCATCTTTGCTGCGCTCACCTATGTAAACTCCAACTATTTTTCTAGTCTTTTTATCCAAAGCTAAAAATAAATAATTTTACTTACTAAATCTCTATTATCACTATATATTTACCACTACCAAAATGTTTAGACTTGCTAAAAATCAACTATATGTTAATATTTCCAAAGCATAACGGGAACCAAGGTTAGAACTTAACTATTTAACAACGCTAGAGATGTTATTAGAGGATGTTTTAAAAGTCAAAGCTAGTCAAAAATCATGCTAGTCGTCTGACCATAATACGAATCATTGCTATATAAATGAAAGTCTCTGAAGTTTGGGGAAGCCGTTCATAATCCTTACTCAACCGCCGACACCAGTTAAGCCATCCAAATGTTCTTTCCACCACCCACCGTTTTGGTAATAAAACAAAACCTTTCTTCTCCAAGGGTCTGAGAACGATTTCAACAATCCACCGAAACATATCCATTACCCAGTGCATAAAATCTTCTCCCCGATATCCTCCATCCATCCAAATTGTATTTAAACGTTTGACCTTATACCCCATTTGATGAACTTGTTGCAGAACTTTCTTCCCTCCCTCACGTTCTGGAACACTAGCAGCAGTAACCAAAACCCTTAAAACTAGCCCTAACATATCTACGCTCAGATGTCGTTTGCGTCCATGTATCTTTTTTCCTGCGTCATAGCCCACTTCGATAGATATCATCGTTGCCGTTTCCACTGATTGGCTATCAACTGCGGCTTCTGATGGGCTAGGTTCACGCAGAGCGTCTGCCCTCACCCATCTATAGAGTTGGTCGTGGACTTTCAACCATGTACCATCTCTACCCCATCTCCAGAAATAACCATAAACTGTTGACCATGTGGGAAAATCCCCTGGTAAGCCTCGCCATGTACACCCCTCACACAGAACATAAAGAATCGCATTCACCACTGCAAATAATGCTAATTTCCGTGGACGACCACCCAGTTTTTCTTCTGGGAACAGGTCGGAAATTAATTCCCACTGTTCCCATGTCAAATTGCTACGGTATGCTTTAATCATTCGCTCATAAGGTGCTGTTATCTACAAATCTCAGCATAAGCCTTGTGAGCTTTCTTACAATAGCCCCCCACTTTTAAAACATCCTCTTAGTTATGAGTTTTCTGCTCAACCAAAATATCCACTCTATTTTGCATTTCTGGGAGCATCCCAAATGTGTAAATTTATTTTTTGGTAGTGCGGGCTTCTAGCCCGCTTCCTGGACATTAGGGAGCAAGATGCTACAAATTTTATTTTGGCAAAATTGGGATGCTCCCATATTTCTGAGTCGTATATCTTCAAAGAAGGAGCGACATCATCATTAAAAGCTGCTATTAGATAGAAAAGACCGCACGCAGCTACTCAATTTAATTGTTGCAGTGATTATTATTTATTTTTTTCAGCCCAGAGCGAAGATATTTAGCTAGGAAAGCCTTTTCGATAATATAACTAGTTGTATAGTTTTGAGGGATGAGATGTAGTGCTTGTGCAATTAAATCGTTTAAGTCTGATGGTTGTTCACAGGATACATATTGACCAAGCCAGATAAGGGCTATAACTTGTCCTTTTTCTTCTGAAGAAAAATCGTCTACATATTTATGTAGTACTCTGATTGATGTTCTTCCTGTCATTTCAAAATCTTCTAAATAATTAGACAATTTGTCTAGAAAAGTTTCTGGTATATTTACTTTCCCAAACAGTATATCTGATGACTTTGGGGAATAGATTAATTCAGCAAGCTCAATGATTTTATATACTTTACTAATTAATAAAAAATTCATATTTATCTTCAAGCTAAAATCATAGTGAATAAGGACGAATATTGATCAGCCCTTAATCTGTACTTTATAGAGAATGACAGATGGGTGGTTGAGATTAAGTATTTCTTCAAGTTTGAAATGTATAAAATAAGTTTATAGTGTTTGAGTTTATTACAAAAATTAATATATGTAACAGGATCTCACTAGAGCTAGAGTATTTTTTCTTAATTTTCTTAATTGTGTAAGTAGGTAGGTAGGAAAATTTATAACTATGTAACGAAAATTTCACCTGAAGAATTGGAGTTAAATTTGACACGTTCTGTACTGTAGTTTCCTCTTTCTCCCTAGCTTGAATACCATCAATGACAGCGTAAGCAAGGTCTAGAGCGCCAGTCCAGTAGAAAGTATTGACAAATTAATTAGACTGTGAAGCAGATAAAATGGATAATTGTTCTGGTGTAATGTGGGACATACGAGCGAGGACATGAAGATTGTGAACAACAGCCATTCTTCGGAGGTCAAAAAGGTTTTTGCGTAGTCCAATATAGCGAGATTGGTCTGTTTGCCACTGACCAATATGAGCTAAACTATGCTCAACACGGGGGCAACGCGATTTTGTGAGAATTCTGTGTTCAAGGCAGGAGGCAGGAGGCAGGGGGCAGGGGGCAGAAGGCAGAAGGAAAGAAACAACTATTTTTTCAGATATCAAACCGATAACAAGGTCTTATTTTTACCTCCTGCCTCCTGCCTTTCAACTCCTGCCTCCTCATATATCCAATTTCTACACATTGCTTTAGGTTCGCTCCCTTGAACTTGATACTCAGTTGATTATTTCTAAGGAAGTCGGATTAGCATCACCTGAACTATTTATTCCTGTTTTGGAAGAAGTCGATAGGTTTCAAGGAATTTTAGTGTCAAGCATTCAAAAGATTAAGTCTTAAAACCCTTCTGTCTCTTGCCTCCTGCCTCCTGCCCTCTGCCTCCTGCCTCACCTCACAAAATCGCATTGCTCCCTGCCATTACTGCGGGAGTGAGCATTAAACCTGTAGCCCTTATTCTGCATAGCTTAGAGCTTTTTTTAGTGCCATTCGATTCACTACCCTTGTGTCCGATCGCGTTCCTCCTGTTCTGCTTCGAGAATCGCTAATAAAAGAGCTTCTTCCTGAATTTCAAACTCTTCTTCAGGAATTTCTCCCATATCAAAAGCAAGTTGGAGTGCAAGAAGTTGCTTGCTGAGATTTTCTTTATCATCAATTTCAGTACTCGCCTGTTCTAAAATTTTTTCCCCAAGCCACGTTACCCCCATTAATGGGCCAGTAATCGGTAATAGTAAGAAGCGCAGAACCATATTGCTTTACACTTGTGTGGACTTCTTAAAGGTATCCTCTCAACACCGTAATCATGCTGATGACATAAATATTAAACATTACTAGTCTTGTGTTAATGCCAAAATCCGTTGGATTTGAGTCCAGTTAAGGCTGATTGACATCTGTATTTTATATTTGCAATGTAATAAAAAATACTTTTGTATGACACATTACTATTGAGGAGGTACTTAGAGTTTGACAACAGTATTAAATGCATCTCCCCAGCGATTTGTCAATACACCTGCGGTTCAACGCATCGCTCAACGTGCTTTGCGCTATCTACAGTCAGGTTTTTCAATACATTTACGTGGTTCAGCCGGAGTCGGAAAAACTACTCTGGCAATGCATCTAGCTGATTTGCTCAACCAGCCGATCATCCTCTTATTTGGAGATGATGAGTTTAAAACCTCAGACTTGATTGGTAATCAATTAGGTTATACCCGTAAAAAGGTTGTTGATAACTTCATCCACAGCGTTGTCAAGGTTGAGGATGAACTCCGACAACATTGGGTTGATGCACGATTAACCCTAGCTTGTAAAGAAGGATTTACGCTGGTTTACGACGAATTCAATCGATCGCACCCGGAGGTAAATAACGTTTTACTCTCCGTACTTGAGGAGAGGTTGTTAGTATTACCAACAAACCAACATCGAGCCGAGTATATCCGGGTTCATCCTCAGTTTCGGGCAATCTTAACATCAAATCCTCAAGAGTATTGTGGAGTTCATGCAACTCAGGATGCTTTGATGGATCGTGTTATTACCATCGATATGCCTACACCTGATGAACTGAGTCAGCAGGAAATTGTAGTTCATAAAACAGGTATAGATTCTGAGAAAGCAGAAGTAATTGTCCGCTTAGTACGGACGTTTTGGAGTCGATCTGGCTCTGGACAGGGCGGTGGATTGCGTTCCTGTCTGATGATTGCCAAAATCTGCCACGAACACGAAATTTCCGTAAACCCTGGAGATCCTAGCTTCCAAGATATTTGTGCCGATATCCTGCTTTCTCGCACGAATCAACCTCTCATAGAAGCAACTCGGCTACTGGAAGAGGTTTTAAGTGAATTTTATCATAGTATAAATACTCAACCTCAGTCGTCAGAGATAATACCAAACAACCAAAATCAGATTGTATTGGAACAGCGAGTACCTTACGAGCATGAAGTCTACAGCTACCTGTGTAATTCTCCAGGAAGGCGTTTCTCTGAATTGGCAGTAGAACTAGGGATCGATCGCAGTCAAATTGTGGCTGCACTCAAGTCTCTCAGAGAACAGGGAGTATTAGTCCAAATGCAGGGCAATGCCGAGTCGCCGAACATCTCACAAACAGTTGCTCTTGATTCTGGCCATTTAATAAACAAATGAGTACTAATACTAATCGGGGAGCGATCACCACATCAACTCAAGGTTCTACCTTGGCAGATATTCTAGAACGGGTTCTAGATAAAGGCATTGTTATCGCAGGAGATATTTCTATTTCCGTAGGCTCCACAGAACTGCTCAACATTCGGATTCGTTTGTTGATTTCTTCTGTTGATAAAGCCAAAGAGATTGGAATTAATTGGTGGGAGAGCGACCCCTATCTTAATAGTCAAACTCGCACTTTATTAGCAACTAATCAACAACTTCAAGAGCGTCTTGCCAGTCTAGAAACAGAACTGCAATCGCTCAAAGTACTTAATCCTAATAATCATCAGAATGCAGGCGATTAGCAAATCAAAAGGTTCCGATTCCGGTTTAGCACCGTTGTTACTGACGGTTGTTGAACTGATACGCCAACTCATGGAAGCTCAGGTGATTCGGCGAATGGATGCTGGCAACCTCAGCGACTCTGAACTAGATCGAGCTTCCGAAAGCCTACAAAAGCTTGAACAACAGGTTGTTAAACTTTGCGAGATATTTGATGTTGACCCAGCCGATCTAAATATTAACTTGGGTGAAATGGGAAATTTACTTCCCCAATCTGGAGGATATTACCCCGGTGAAACCTCTAGTCAACCTTCTATTTTAGAACTTCTCGATCGCCTATTAAATACAGGTGTTGTGGTTGAAGGTGACTTGGATTTAGGACTGGCTCAGTTAAGCTTAGTTCATGCCAAGTTAAGATTAGTACTCACTTCTAAACCCCTGTAACTTTTTTATCTACATTCTTCTTGGTAAGACATTTTTATGAGTTATGGCTTTTACATTTATGGAATTTTGACCTTGCCTGCTCCACAAAATTTAAATTTAGAGGGCTTAGATCGGCAACCCGTACAAATTAAAATTTTGGATGATTTTGCAGTCATCTACTCGGAAGCACAGCAAGAGCGTTATTTGGCCAGCCGTCGTAACCTGCTAAGTCATGAAAAAGTCCTTGAGGAGATCATGCAAGGAGGCGATCGCTATTTACTACCCGTGCAATTTGGACTTTTGGTTTCAAGCTGGGAAACGGTTTCACAGCAATTAATTCGTCCCCATCAAGAAGAATTGACGCAATTGCTTGCAAAGTTATCGGGTTGCCGAGAAGTTAGTGTCAAAGTTTTTTGGGATATCGAGGCAGAAATTCAGGGACTATTGGCAGAACACCCAAATCTCAAAACCGAAAGGGATAAACTAGTAGGTCAACCCTTGAGTATGGAGCGGGTAATCCAAATAGGGCAAACCATCGAACAGGGAATGAACGATCGCAAGCAAGGCATCATCGATGTATTTAAAGGCATACTCAACTCCATTGCGATCGAAGTGGTAGAAAATACTCCCCAAATGGACACAATGATCTACAATTCAGCCTACCTAATTCCTTGGGAAGCAGAATCACAATTTAGCGAACACGTTGAAGCACTCGATCGCCAATTTGAAAACCGTTTGCGAATTCGCTACAACAATTTCACTGCCCCATATAACTTTGCTCGTCTTCGATTAACCACTTCCAACTGATTAATTCCTCTCCCTGTTGAATAACAATAAAAATTGAGAATGAAAAATTATTGAAAATTTTAATTTTTTTGGAACACGACTTACGCACTCTGATCCCCCAACCCCCTTAAAAAGGGGGCTTCATACTTCCCCCCTTTTTAAGGGGGGTTAGGGGGGATCAAAGTTTCAGGCTTCAGTGCGTAAGTCCTAATTAAATTGGAAATTAAATTTTTCTCTGCCTTTTATTTAAGTAAAATCAATGGACGACATATTTAAAGGATTTGAACACCTATTAGAAATTGCCAAAGCTTTAGAAGAAAAAGTAGAGAAAGGGGAGTTAAAAACTTCTATTCAAATTCGGTCTCATAATCTCAGTAGTATTCCCCGGAAAGGCAATATTCCGAGAACAAGTAGTTCCAGCCGAGTCAGATCCAATTCCACCGATGCAGCTACACCAATGGATGATGCTGATGTCACCCCCCCATCAGCTCGGACGAACTCAAAAGCTTCTTGGCAAGGTATCGGCGGCTTGGCTGATGTTCTCCAAGAAATCAGAGAGTTAGTTGAAATTCCACTTAAACGTCCAGATTTATTGGTTAAATTAGGGTTAGAGCCTCCGCGTGGGGTTTTGCTTGTTGGCCCGCCCGGTACGGGAAAAACTTTAACAGCCCGTGTTTTGGCAGAAGAGTTAGAGTTAAACTACATTGCCATCAATGGCCCAGAGGTGATGAGCAAGTATTACGGGGAAGCAGAAGCTCGTTTGCGAAGTATTTTTGAGAAAGCAACTCGTTCTGCTCCCTGTTTGATATTTATTGACGAAATTGATAGCCTTGCCCCAGATCGCAGCCAAGTGGAAGGTGAAGTTGAAAAAAGACTAGTGGCGCAGTTGCTTGGGTTAATGGATGGGTTTGCCAAAACTGAGGGCGTAATTGTATTAGCGGCAACAAATCGTCCTGATTATCTCGATCCCGCGCTGCGTCGTCCGGGACGCTTCGATCGCGAAGTTCAATTTCGGGTTCCCGATCGCAATGGACGATTGGAAATTCTGACGATTTTGACAAGTGCCATGCCCTTGGAGACTTCGGTTAATTTAGGAGCGATCGCCGATTTGGCTGTCGGTTTTGTTGGTGCCGATATCAAAGCTCTTTGTCAAAAAGCAGCCTACATTGCCCTGCGTCGTCAAGTCCCCTCGCTCAACAGTCCCATTCCTGAGAACATGACTATCATGCAGCAGGATTTTCTCGAAGCAATTAAGGAGATAAAACCCTCAGTTCTCAGGGCTGTAGCAGTTGAAGCACCTAGTGTAAGTTGGGATGACATTGGTGGTTTGGATGATGTGAAACAAAAACTTCAAGAATCTGTAGAGGGCGCACTCCTCTATCCCGAACTATACGAGCAAACCAAAGCCAAGCCTCCCCGTGGGATTCTATTGTGGGGGCCGCCGGGAACGGGAAAAACATTACTTGCAAAAGCGATCGCTTCCCAGGCTAGAGCCAACTTTATTGCTGTGAATGGCCCGGAATTACTCAGCCGATGGGTAGGTGCCGCAGAACAGGCAGTTAGAGAACTCTTTCGCAAAGCTCGGCAAGCAGCTCCTTGCGTTGTGTTTATAGATGAAATTGATACCTTAGCACCAGCACGGGGACGATTCACTGGTGATTCTGGAGTTAGCGATCGCGTTGTCGGTCAATTGCTCACCGAACTAGATGGGTTGCATGAATGCCCGAAAGTACTGTTAGTAGGAGCAACCAATCGTCCAGAAGCGCTCGATCCTGCCTTACTCAGAGCCGGAAGATTGGACTTACAAATAAAAATCGATCTACCAGATCGAGCCAGCCGATTAGCGATTTTAGGAGTTCACAATCTAGATCGTCCCTTGGTTGATGTCGATTTAGAAATCTGGGCGACAGTTACCGAAGGTTGGAATGGAGCAGACTTGGCTTTGTTGAGCAATCAAGCTGCTTTAAGCGCAATTCGTCGATACCGCGCCCAAGGATTGACTGACTCCAGCTTGATTCAGATTACAAATGATGATTTCCAAGCTACATACCAAATGCTTGCTAATCAGCATCAATCTGAATAGTGGTTCATCGTATTATGAGGGCTTATAGATCCCCGACTTCTTTAAGAAGTCGGGGATCTATAAGCCCGCAAAAAACGCAGAAGTTCAGTATTTATACAGACTTAATTACTTAATAAGTATCCCAAGTTTATGTCAATATACGCCTATGCTCTTCTAGTACCGATCGCATCACCGCTTGTTCTACCCTTCGGGATGGAAAGGAATATTGAACTTGTTTACTCTTCTGGATTAGCCGCGATCGTAGAGCCGGAAATCTCACTGGAGGCAATACAGGCAACGGATGAGCGTTTACTTCAAGCTGTATTAAACCACGATCGCGTAATTCGAGAACTTTTTCAACAAACTCCCCTTCTTCCCCTACGCTTTGGGAGGGGTTTTACCTCTGTAGAAAAACTGCTGAATCATCTAGAAAAGCACCAAGAGCAATATCTAGAAGCCCTAACTCAGCTAGCAGACAAAGTTGAGTACACTTTAAAAATGACACCCTGTGATTTGCTTGACGATTCTGAAACTATTGATGCCAAGGGAAAAGCCTATCTATTGGCTAAAAAACAACGCTACCAAACACAGCAAGCATTTCAAACACAACAATGCGAACAGTGGGAACTCTTGAACGAGTTAATTCTCAAAACATATATAAATGTTATCTGTGAAACTCGACAGTCAGATGTGCGGCAAATCCACTTTTTGGCACAGCGCAACGATTCAACGCTCAGTACGCAGATGTTTTCCCTTTGGCAAGTACAATGCTCGCACTGGCAATTGGCACTCAGCGAACCTCTACCAGCGTATCATTTTCTCAAAGATACTCTCATATAAATTCATAAAAAATAATATTTAAAGTTTTCCCAGAAAGAATAAAGAGGATCTAGTTTTTTATTTAATTTTTTATTTTCTTATATTTATCTTATATTTTTGGGAACACTAAACTCAGGAAGAATAAAACACATTGTGTAAGTTTTACCTACTGCTCAATCAGAGCAGGATGAAATCAATAATTAGAGTTGTGAGAGCAAAAGAAAATGGCTGTTGAAAAAGTTAACTCATCTTCAAGTCTGGCTGAAGTTATTGACCGTATTTTGGACAAAGGAATTGTAATTGATGCTTGGGTACGTGTTTCTTTAGTTGGTATTGAACTGCTATCAATAGAAGCTCGGATTGTCATTGCTTCAGTCGAAACTTACTTAAGATATGCCGAGGCAGTTGGTTTAACATCCCAGGCTGCTGTTCCATCTGCTGCTTAACACCACATTAGAAAAAGGGAGTCTTTATGGCTTCTAAGCTGATGCGCGTCTAAAGTATATAAACACTCTTGATGGTTGTTGACAGATGACTATTGACGGTTAATAGTCATCTGTCATCAGTCATCAGGTAAATGTATAAATTAAATGCGTAACAGCTTATTTAATATTTCTAGTTAACAAAATAGGAGATTTCAGCTGATGGCTCTCAATAATTTATGGGAACAAGAGCGATCGCAGCGATTGCAAATAACCGCTGAACGCCGTCAAAAACTTAACCAGTGGAAACAGCTAACTCAACAAGAATTTCAGATGCAAGCAGATATGCTTCATCAAGAATTGAGCAGTTTTGTTACCAGCCTTGACAACAACAGAAAGTTACAACAGCAACAATTTCAGCAAGAGATTGTAGAGCGGCAATTGGAAATATTACAAATAAAAACAGATGTTTGGCAACGCCAGCAAGAATACCGCCAACAGCGGGCAGCAAAGGCTCAGGCATTATTCCAAAACTTGCAAAATTTCCGGGCAATCTTACATAACAGTGTTTGGGGCGATTACAGTCATGAACAAGCTGTTTCACCGACTCGTGCTAAAGAAGAGAAATTAGTTGTAACAGTTCCAAAATGGTCAATCCCCCGTTCTGCAATTAAAGCCAATGGTTTTCGTCCTTCTGCCAATACGATGACTAAGAAAGTGCCTGCCTTGAATGCAGATACTGTTAAATCTAAAGTGCAGCAATACATTCAGCAAGCTGAAGGAGCTACTCTGATAGAAATTGAAGAGGTGATAGGCTTAAGCCGGGTGCAAACGATAGATATCCTGCGCTCTTTGATCAAGCAAGGGGTACTAGAACAACGCGATCGCCAATACTTTATTCGGCAACAAGCAATTTATTGACAAACTTACATTCAAGCTCATTTTTTGTATTTGCAGACTAGCTGGCGATCGCTTGTATCTGTCGCCTTAAGCAGCAGAGTACACAACCGATAAGCATTAAAGCTTGTCTATGCTTTGTAGTATTCAACATTTCCATCTTTTTCAGGTCTGTATTGCAACTCCATCTATACAAGCAATTTGCTCAGTAGATGTAACATTGCAAAAAGTTAACCTATTAATAATTAGAAAAAGAGCTTAAATCTTTGTTCAAGCTTCCGGCTTTGAACTTTAAAAATATCCAGATTGGAAAGGGATATAACAAGCTGGGGTAGCTCAATCAAGGTTTTGAACTGTGCTATTGGCAATCGCACAATGAAGTTAGTAAGCTGGATTGTTTGAGAAATTCTAAATATAAATGCAAAACTCAAGATATATAAGGAGGTGCGATCCATTGTGAATCAATTGATCGAGCAACTTCAAACTAAATTATTTACAGGCAGGCTGAATCTTGAAGCAAGGGATGGGCCCACTTGGACGCTATATTTTCGTTTAGGACGATTAATTTGGCAGGCTGGCGGTTCTAATGCCGATGAGCGATGGCGACGACACTTGTTGCGGTACTGTTCTAATCTGGATGTGACACAGTTGGAACGGCTTGTCTCTCCCCAGGAAAATTATCGCGAGTATTCCATTCTTGCTAAGTTGCGAGAACAAAAATTAATCGAACAACAACAACTTGTTAACCTCATTGCAAGCTCAATAGCTGAAGTCCTGTTTGATATAATGCAGTACATTGAAGCCAAAAGAAATGGCGACAATCCAGCAGGGCAGTTGTCACATACTACCGTTGTTGGTGAAGTTCCTGGGGTTCTCCTAGCTGTAATACCAACTGAGGAAGTCTTGAAAAAGGCTACACAAGCCTGGCAAGAATGGCGAGATGCAGGACTGGCTACTTGCTCGCCCAATTTATTTCCGATCATTCAACAAATTGAGCTACTCCAAGGACAAGCATCCTCTAAACAGATTATTGCTCTAGTTGATGGCACAAAAACTTTACGAGGTCTAGGGCAAAAAAGCGGTCGGGATGTCTTAGCTTTGACTCGGTTATTAATGCAATTCGTAAAAGCAGGGGCGATCGTTTTTTCACCTACTCCAAAGCTTAGGATTAGTCAAGAAACTGGCAACCCGTCCAGTAGAGTTAATAATTCCAATTCTTCACTGAAAATAGAAGAGGACACTATTATACAAGTTGCACCCAATTTCAACAAAGTTGCTTCCCCAGCGACTGGCAAAGAAATTGTCAGTCCGTCCAGTGGAGTTAATAATTCTAATTCTTCACTGAAGAAAGAAGAGAAGACTGTTATACAAGTTGCTCCCCCAGCAGCCGGAAACAAAAATAAACCCACAATCAAAGTCGAAGAGAAGACTGTTATACAAGTTGCGCCCCCAGCGGCTAGTAAAGCAATTATTGATGTCTCAAGACCTTTAGTAGCCTGTGTGGATGATAGTCCGATGATCTGTCGCAGTTTGGAGGAAATTCTCACCCATCAAGGTTATCGCTTTGTTGGCATTCAAGAGTCCTTGACGGCAGTTTTAAACCTAATTAAAACCAAGCCCGACTTCATTTTTTTGGATCTGTTGATGCCAAAAGTGAATGGCTATGAAATTTGTTCTCAAATCCGTAAAACTCCAAGTCTCAAAAATGTGCCCGTTGTCATCTTAACGGGTAAAGATGGAATAGTAGATCGGATGCGAGCAAAATTAGTAGGGGCAACTGACTTTTTGGGTAAACCTGTAGAAGCAGAGAAAGTACTCAATGTGCTTCACAAGTATTTAAGCGTTTAGGTTGAAGCGGTAGTCATGTCAGTGGCTCCCCTACATCCATTTTCAAAAAAGATTTTGGATTGAAAATTGCTTTCTATATCTGGGTTGGTGTTAATTCATTTGTCGCAATTAGTTTTCAAATCCTGAATTAAATAGTTAGGAAATAAACGCAATCATTTTTCAAATTCTGAATAAAATAGTTAGGAAAAAATGAAAAAAGTTCTTTTAGTTGAAGATAGTCTCACAGAATCCGAAAAGATGACACGTTACCTAGAGCAAGGAGGATATTCAGTTTATGAAGTTCGCAGTGGTGAAGAGGCTCAACTCAGGTTGAAACAACAAAAACCTGACTTGATTCTACTGGATTTAATTTTGCCAGGCCAAAGTGGATTTGAGTTCTGCCGCAAGTTGAAAGCCGATCCGACAACAAAAGGAATCCCGGTAGTGATTTGTTCAACTAAAAATACAGATGTTGATAAAACTTGGGGCACTATGAGTGGTGCCGATGGCTATTTAGTCAAACCTGTAGATGAAAATACCTTGCTCCAGACTGTTAATAAATTTATTCGCTAAAGGAAACTAGGGCAATGCTACAGGGCAATGATAGCTTTTCTTCGCTACCCATTAATAGCCAATTTCGACTTGAAAACTCTTCTCAAGGAAACAACCAGAGGTTTTTAAGATTTCCGTTGAATGGAAAGGTAAATGGGTTACTCCCATTAGCTGATTTGCGAGGAGTAATTCAGGTTGCGCTGACCGAGATTTTGCCAGTACCGCAGGTAGCAGAATTCTTGTTAGGCATAATGAATTGGCGGGGAGAAGCGATCTGGATTCTTGATTTAGCAGCTTTGTTGGGAGCAACACACTGGTGTCGGCAAGAAGGTGTGCGAAACTCTGGCATGGCGATGCTTGTTCAAGTCCAGAATCAAACCGTCGGGCTGTTGGTAGAGCAAGTCAATACCATTGAAGTTCACGATCCCCAAGAGCGGTTAGAGATTTCGACATCGATGTTACCTGCACGACTAGGCTCGTTCTTGCAGGGTTACTTTGTGGATTCTCAAGGTAGCCCTTTGATGTTACTTGACACCCAGGTTGTGATTCAAGCCCTCCAGCCTCTTTAAAGTTCAGAGCTTCCTATACAACGCCGAAAGCAGACGCACAAAGGCTTCTGGACGCTGAAGCCGTTCTAGAAAAGTAATACCAATTTCAAAAAAGAATGCTCCAGATACACGCTTCCAAAGCCTTGTTCTGTATCCCTTTCTTAATTTTGAATTTTGAATTTTGAATTGGTATAAGTAGCCTTCGCTCTGCATTCTACTCCTTAACTCCGACAACCTTCATAGCAAGAAAGATCATGGTAGCGCAACACAATCTTAGATCGAGCCAACCTCAGTCAAATCCCAGAAACGGTTATCAGGAAATCGATAACGGGCATACCGTTGATGTACCAGAAAAACAGCAAATCACCTCCGCTCTAGAAGAATTGCGAACTGAACTGGATCAAGCTGATTGGGTGGAAACAGGGCCATTGCGAGAGAGAATCCGCAAGTTAAAAGAATTGCTAAGTGTGTTGCCATATCAAGACGGAGGAGATGGATTAGAGGTAGAGCAAGTACAGGCGATCGCTAGCAAAATCCGCCAATTTTCCGATCTAGATACCTTGCTCGCTACTGCTGTCATGGAGGTACAAAGCGCCCTGCAAGCCGATCGCGTGGTGCTGTATGAGTTTACGAATCCGACACTGGGGATAGTTGTTGCGGAGGGGATGAGGGATGGCTTTACCCCAATGCTGAAGGAAAAACTGCCCGCCGTCATTTTTGGGTTAGGTTCTGCCAAACTTTATCAACAAGAAAAATTAGTCGCGATCGCGGATACCTACACTGCTGGCTTGTCCCCTTACCAAAAGCAGCTCGTGGATCGGTTTCAGGTAAGAGCTTGTGTGAGTTTGCCGATCTTAGCAAAAGATGGGGTTTGGGGTTTGTTGGTAGTGCAGCAATGCACTGCTGCTCGCCAGTGGCAAAATGCTGAAATTCGGTTACTAAAATTGATCGCGCAGGAATTAGAAGTGCAACTGCAAGTTGCCGTGATTCAGGCTACCTTGCAACAAGAAGTGGAAAAAGATCAAATTCTGGTTGGTGTATCGAATAAAATTCTCCAGTCCAAAGATTTGGATACCATCTTTCGCGTTGCCACCCAAGAAGTGCGACAGTCCTTAAAATGCGATCGCGTGGCAGTTTATCGTTTCCAGCCAGATTGGAGTGGGGAATTTGTTGCTGAATCTGTTGGATCTGAGTGGGTTTCTCTATTAGAAGAACAGCGAAACAACCCAGCAATTGTCAATAACATTAACTATTGCAGTGTGAGGAACCTTGCAGACGAAGGGGGATTGGCTGGGACAACAGGGCGATCGCCCAGTGTAGATAGCTACATTCAGCACACCCAAGGCAAAAATTTCCATCGCGGACAGATTTATCGAGTCACTAATGATATCTACAGTGCTGGTTTTTCTGACTGCTATATCAAAGTTTTAGAAACCTATCAAGCCAAAGGATACATTATTGTTGCCATCTTCCAGGGAGAAAAGTTGTGGGGCTTGCTGGCTGCCTATCAAAATTCTCAGCCTCGTCAGTGGAAAGATAGTGAAGTTCGCCTAATGGTGCAGGTTGCATCTCTGTCTGGTATTGCTATTCAACAGGTGCAATATCAGCAACAACTTTATCGCCGCTCTGAGGAGTCAGCCAAACTTGTTGAACGAGAACGTACTGTTTTCGGCATCATTGAAAAGATTGGGCAAGCAACGGATCTTCGCACCCTTTTCCGCATTACCACCCAAGAGTTACGGCGATTTTTAAAATGCGATCGCGTTGTCGTTTATCAAGTTTATCCAGACTGGAGTGGAGAAGTGATTGCTGAATCTGTGGCTGCTGGTTGGTCGTCACTGTTGGAGATGCAGGAACAAGACAGCATTTTAAAAACAGGTCTGATATCTTCAGAGCGTTGCAATATTAAGGATTATGCCTCCCCTATTAAACCTGATGCCGATACCTACCTGAAGGAAACCCAGGGTGGAGTGTACACCAAAGGAACGCGTTTTCGTAAAGTCAACGATATTTCTGCTGCTGGTTTTTCACCTTGTTATTTAGAAACATTAGAGAAGTTCCAAGCCAAAGCATACATTAATGTTCCGATCTTCCGCGCTGGTAATCTTTGGGGTTTGTTAGCAGCCTATCAGAATTCTGATGTTCGGAAATGGACTGAAGAAGAGATCGGTGCTTTGTTGCAGATTGGCGAACCGTTGAGCATTGCCCTCCAGCAGGCTGAATATATCGAACAGCTACGGTTAAAAAATATCGAAATGACACAAGTAGCTGAAGTAGAACACGCCATCGCCCGAATGACGGATAGAATGCTTCATTCCCAACACCCAGAAACAATTTACCGCACTACCTTGGCAGAATTGCGGCAGTTGTTCAAATGCGATCGCCTAGCAATATATCGCTTCAACTCTGACTGGAGTGGTGAATTTATTGCTGAATCTGTCGGAACTGACTGGGTGCCTCTGGTTGGCCCCGATATCAAGACCGTATGGAAAGACGAACACCTACAGCAAACCGAAGGCGGACGCTATCGCAACAATGAAACTTTTTTCGTCAATGACATCTATACTGTTGGTCATGCCCAGTGCCACATCGACCTGTTGGAGCAGTTCCAGGTTAAAGCCTACACCATCGCCCCGATTTTTGCTGGAAACAAACTTTGGGGTTTATTAGGAGCTTACCAAAATAGCGGCCCGCGCCAGTGGAATTCCGAGGAGGTGCGATTAGTGACCAAATTGGGCATTCAGTTCGGGTTAAGCGTCCAGCAAGCAGAGTACATCGAACAACTGAAAACGAAGAATACAGAGTTAGCGCGAGCAGCAGAAGAGGAACAGGTGCTGACAGGGATGGTGGAAAAAATCCGTCAAGCTCAAGAGGCAGATACAATTTTCCTGAATGTGCTGCCAAGTTTACGCAAACAACTACAGTGCGATCGCCTAGCAGTATTTCGCTTTCATCCCGACTGGAGTGTGGAATTTATTGCCGAATCCGTAAAAGATCAATGGTTGTCTTTAGGGGGTTCCGACATCAAAACGATTTGGATGGACGAACACTTACAAGAAACTCAGGGCGGACGCTATCGCAATCATGAAACCTTTGTTGTCAATGATATCTCCACTGTCGGTCACGTTCAGTGCTACCTAGAGATATTAGAAAAAATCCAGGCCAAAGCTTACGCGATCGCTCCGATCTTTACTGGAAACAAACTCTGGGGCTTTATAGGAGCATACCAAAATACTGGCCCTCGGCAGTGGAAATCTAAGGATGTGCAACTGTTGCGAAAAATAGCTGTGCAAATGGGTATAGGCTTGCAACAGATTAAGTATATCGAACAACTCAAGAAGAAGAATGCAGAATTAGCGCGAACCGCAGAAGGGGAACGAGCATTGACACGGCTGGCAGAAAAAATCCGCCAAGTTCAAGAGCTAGATACGATTTTCCGCAATGCCTTACCAGAATTGCGATCGCATTTGGAATGCGATCGTCTAGCCGTGTATCGCTTCAATCCAGATTGGGGTGGTGAGTTTATTGCCGAATCCGTAAGTCGGGAATGGGTGGCTTTGGTTGGCCCCGATATCAAGACTGTATGGGAAGACGAACACCTACAACAAACCCAAGGTGGACGCTATCGCAACAATGAAACTTTTGTTGTCAATGATATTCACACTGCTGGTCATGCCCAGTGCCACTTGAAAATTCTAGAGCAATTCCAGATTAGAGCCTATATCATCACCCCAATTATTGCCGGAAACAAACTCTGGGGTTTGTTAGGAGCTTACCAAAATAGCGGGCCGCGGCAATGGCAAGAGAATGAAATTAACTTGGTAACGAAAATCGGCACGCAGTTTGGGGTTGCCGTCCAGCAATCGCAATACTTACAACAAACCTTAACCAAGAATGAGGAACTGATCAAACTGGCAGAACGGGAAGTAGCAAACGCCCGATTTTCCTATCGCCTGCCAAGTCGGTTAACAGAAATGGCCCAAAGTAATGGTAATGTTCTGGAATTTGTCCAGTTTGCCACCCACGAACTTCGGCAACTGCTGAAAGTAGATCGAGTTGGAGTTTACCGTTTTGAACCTGATTGGTCTGGAGAATTTGTAGTTGAGTCTGTGACTGGGGATTGGCCTAAGTTGGTAGGAACTAGTCTTGCCAGAGTTAGAGATACTTATCTCCAGTACAACCAAGGAGGGCGTTATGTCCGCAAAGAAAGTTTGCGGGTTGACAATATATATACTGTCGGTCATGACGAATGTCACATTCAATTGTTAGAGATGTGGGGAACTAAAGCCTACATGATTTCTCCGATTTTCCAAGAAAATCGGCTATGGGGGCTGATGGGAGTTTATCAAAATAGCGCACCGCGCCAGTGGGAGCAATCCGAGGAAGATGTTCTCAACCAAGCCAGCGTCCAGATTGGTCTTGCCCTGAATCTTGCAGATTACCTAACACAGGTGCGTATTCAAGAGCAGCAACTAGCAGAAGCAGCAGAGCGCGAACGTACCGCCCGCGAAAAACTCCAACAAGGAGCAATACGCGTTCTCATGGCTTTGGAACCATCCTTCAGAGGCGATCTTACCGTTCGAGCGCCCCTATCTGAAGATGAAATTGGGACGATCGCCGATGGTTACAATACTACGATCCAAAGTTTGCGAGATTTAGTGCGACAAGTGCAGGTTTCTGCTGGTAGGGTGAGTGAAACTTCCAGCAATAACACGATCTCAGTAGTGAAACTATCTGACCAAGCTCAACAGCAGGCAGAACGGCTCGAACACGCTCTGGAACAATTACAAATGATGGTAACTTCCACCCAGATAGTCGCTGCTGATGCCCAAAAAGTCGGACAAGCGGTTCAAAGAGCTAATAACACCGTCCAAGCTGGTGATACCCTGATGGAAAAAACCGTAGATGGCATTTTGGAGATTCGGGAAACCGTGTCTGAAACAGCGAAGAAGATTAAACGCCTTGGTGAAGCTTCTCAGAAAATCTCGAAAGTAGTGAGTCTGATTGAAAACTTTGCCACTCAAACTAATTTGCTGGCACTGAATGCTGCCATCGAGGCTACCCGTGCTGGAGAGTATGGCAAAGGCTTTGCGGTGGTTGCAGATGAAGTTCGTTCCCTGGCTTATCAGTCGGCTAGTGCCACCACAGAAATTGAGCGACTCGTGCAAGAAATTCAAGCTGGCACCAACGAAGTTACCGAAGCAATGGAAATAGGGATTAGCCAAGTTGTCCAAGGCTCGAACTTGATCGATGAGACTCGTCATTCCCTAAGTGCGATCGTGGTAGCTACCAACGAAATTGGTGGACTAGTACAAGGAATTACCCAAGCAGTTTCCCATCAAAGTCAGCAATCTCACATATTGACAGAGGCAATGATGGATGTTTCGGCGATCGCCCGCAAGACTTCAGAAAGTGCCATGCACATTTCCGAGTCTTTTGAGGAACTACGGATGACTTCACAACAACTGGAAACCAGCGTTAGCCAGTTCAAAGTTGACTAAGTAAGTCGTGGTGAATATTTGTTCTCAGGATAAGGCAGAGGGGCAGAGGGGCAGAGGGGCAGAGGACTTGGCACATTGAACTCTCCCCTGCTCCCCTGCTCCCCTGCACA
>NZ_NOLK01000151.1:0-19518 GCF_002245985.1 Nostoc sp. 'Peltigera membranacea cyanobiont' 232 | reverse complement strand
GCTCATGGTGTTCAAAATGGCAGTATTAACAAACGTGAATATCGCCAATTGCAGCGTCGAGAAGCATCTTTAAATTCGGCTCGGAGGCGTGACTTGAGAGATGGACGTTTAAATCCTCGTGAACGACAACAACTCAACCGCCGAGAAAATAGAATTTCCCGTTCTATTCACCACGATGAGCATAACTAAGGATTTATTTCACTGAAAATAGTCAATAAACTCAAAGCAAGACATATCTATTGACATAAGCAATTTGATGCTCTTGATTTGGAAGTTGATTTTGAATAATACTCGTCCTAAATATCAACTGGGACGAGTTTTATTTTTCCAAACCGCATAACCTTCTCTAAATAGCTTTGTCTAGACATTTTCAACCTTTGACTAGGATCTGTCGCTGTATACCTGTTTGAATTTTGAATTTTGAATTCCGTCAAATCAATTCAAAATTCAAAATTATGAATTCAAAATTAAAATCAGTGTTGGCTCTGAACCCACCACTGATAGCGACTGTGCGTAGCGTCTTGTAGACCACTGATTCATTCGCGCAGCGTCTCGTAGAGAAGAATCAGTGGGGGCAAGAAAAGAGCGAATTAATCAATTCAAAATTATTCTTATTATTCCTAACAGAATTTTGAATTTTGAATTTCATTAAATGGTCAAAGTTGCACATTAGAAGGAGCCAGCCAGTATTAAGTTGCTTGCCCAAAAGCTTGGGCAATAGCATTGCGGGCAAGTTTAGGTTGCAAGCTCTGATCGTAGGGAAGGGGACGCAAAAATTGCTGACGACTGAGATCGGCTTGAAATTTTGCTGGCATGTAATTGAGATCACGTATCCAGCTATAACGATCGGTAATACCCCATGTAATTACAGTATCAACATTAGCCGCAAAGTATAGATCAAGATATCGCGTGTAACTGTCAGCTACCATCCGGTCTAACTCTTGGATAGTGTTGGGTAATGGGAAATCAATAACGTACAAGTGTCTATTGGCGCTTTCAAACTACAGATGCACGGAGAAAAATGGAGCGCTTATATCCGACTGTTTGACCCAGCAAAGTAGCCTTGGCAGACTACTAGGGAATCTAATTTCAGATTGATAGGTTAACGAGGATCTACAGCAGGTTTGTGATCGACTAAACGAACTTGGTTTTGCTTGACTACTATCGTGATTAATGGTAGGGAACGTTTTGCTGGGCCATGAACGACTCGACCCTGAGAATCGTATTGAGATCCATGACAAGGACAAATAAAGTGATTCTTCTCAAGATCCCACTCAACTGTACATCCTAAATGGGTACAAGTTGGATTGATAGCGTACTCAGCAATCTTTGGCCCGTCTTGAATGATCAGATAATCAACGCTATTGTTTGGCAAGCCTTTTACAAGAATCGGAATTCCAGGCTTTGCGGTTGTCAATAGTGCATTAGTTTCAATTTTTTTGCCGTCTTTGTCCAGTGCCTCAGATCCGGGAAGATAATTTTCACAGCGCGAATTTTTGGGATACAGCGAGCAAAGGGTTTCTAAGCCGATCTCACGACTTTGGCTGACTTTGGGAAATAGGTATCCGATCGCTACTGATGCGACTGTACCACCTAGCGTGTAAGTTAAAAAATCCCGGCGCGTTTTTATCCTAGCTGGAATTTTGCCATTAGTAGAATAATTTTCTTTCATGACCCGATTTACCAAGAAAGGTCTACTAATATACTAAGGTGCGAATCGCATTCGTCATTGCGATTCGAGATCGATTAATTGAGTAATCACCCAAAAATAGAGATAAATTTACTTAGAAGGCATCGTAAACAGTTCCATAGTTGGATTAATCAAGAGATTCAAATTATCCCTACAGATAAGCGCAAACTTGTAACAACCCATGATGCATTCCAATATTATCATTCTAAAAGGGGTTTAAAACCCCATCCCCAATGACAAAGCTTGTAATGCGATTGGGGTCTAAATATTGCTCAGAAAGGCTTTGCACCTTTTCAAACATTAGGTGCTTTTGTTCTAGCAGTCCTTTTGGGATTATTACTACAAGCTACTTATTACATCACCAGAGTCCAACTCGGTTCTTGGGTAAAGCCTCTCAACTTTCTTGCTGGTGGAACTGATGCCTTATTAACAGCTTTTTCCACTGCCTCCTCAACTGTAGCAATGCACATCACCTTTGAGGTTTTACAAACTAAAATTGGCTTAAGAGAATCTTCTGCATCTTTAGGCGCTTTAGTTGGCACAAATTTCAATAATGATGGTACAGCCCTTTACGAAGCCATGTCTGCGCTGTTTATCTCCCAAGTCTTAGGATTACATTTGAATTTAGGGCAGCAATTAGTTGTGATTCTAACTTCGATTTTTGCATCCGTTGACGCTGCTGGAATTCCAGAGGCGGGGTTAGTAACAATGACACTGGTATTCAATTCCGTTGGCTTACCCAAGGAGTACATTGCTTTACTGCTGACTGTTGACTGGTTTTTAGATCGCTGCCGGACGGCAATCAATGTCATGGGTGATATGACTGTTAGTGCTTTGCTAGATGGCAAAAAGCCTCAGACTCTGGAATCAACTTAACTACTAAATTTATCTCTTACCTCAACTCGCTCTTCTGCTTTTTATACTATGCAATTACCTGTTTTATCGATACAAGTGTACTACAACTGGTGGCGAAAGACAAGCGATCGCTCTTAGAGCGGGGGTACGCTATCGCCCCCCCATTAAAGTAGAAAAGCTGTTAGCTCAGTTGGAAGCACTGATGAGAATACGGTTCAGTTAAGCAAATTTATCTGTTAAGGCAGGCTGTTCTTGAGCAGGGGAGGCTGGCGTTGCAGGGAGAGAGAAAAAAGCTTAACTGAACTGTATTGGCACTGATGAAAACTGATACTGCTGTTGCGGGTGTGTGTGATGATTTTAATTGTCTGCAATTTCTCACCCAATCAAACCCAAATGCCGATGAAATGCTTCAACTGCATTGGCTACACCATCCTCAGCCCTGATTTTCTCACCTAACTCCTGGGCTTTACACCGCATCACCTCATCGCCCAGTACGATTTCAATCGCTGCTGCTAAAGTTTTATCTGACAGTTTCTTGTACGGTATCGGCGCAGGGCTGACTCCCAACCGAGTTAGCTTTTCACCCCAAACTGGCTGATCTGCAAAAAAAGGTACAGTAATTGATGGTGTCCCTGCACGTAACACTGCTGCCGTTGTACTAGCTCCTCCGTGATGCACTACTGCTGGCACTTGAGGAAATAACCAATCATGCGGAACTTCCTTGATCACAAACACTCGTAGCGAATCTTTTATATTCACTGTTCTTCCAACATTACCCCATCCTGATAATATAATCCCGCCTTGATGGGTTTTCTTTAAGGCTTCCACTATATAGTGTGTGAGATATTCTGGATTCGGCATTGTCATGCTCCCAAATCCAAAACACAAAGGTAATTGCTTTCGTCCAAGAAAATCCTCTAGTTCCAGAGGTGGCTCGTATTCAGAGGCTTGCTCAATAAACCAAAAACCAGTTACATACACCCATGCAGGCCAGTCACAGGGTCTTAGGATGACGTGCGAACTAAACCCATACAACACAGGGATTCGTGATACATTCGCCGGAGTCTTCTGTCTGAAGCGTCTGCCGAAATATGGTAGAGGCGGCAATTTCAAAGTCTCTGTTCTGAAGTGATTGAGCAATTTTCGATATCTTTGCCAGTGCAAAAACTCTACTAGTAAGTAGGTGGCATAGTTGATTAATTTCTTTAGCGGGTTTTTAGTTGTTTGAGCAAATCTCAAAAACCCAAACATCCCTGTAGGAGTCAACGGTAGAACTGATGCAAAAAAGCAAGGTACGCCTAATTTCTCTGCGATGTGATATCCAAAGGTAGCTAACGGCGTGTAGATAATTACCTCACTTCCCTGACACGCTTGCCAACCTGATTCCAACTGTTGAAGTAAAAGCTGATCTCGTTCTTCTTTTTTCAACTTTTCTCCCGCAATCAATCGCTGCCCTTGTTTCGATTGCAAAAACTCTTGCATATTGCCAGCGATCGGTGCAAACTTTAAATCAAACTTCCTAACAAAAGATGCAAAGTTCTCATGCGTTGCAATCGTTACTTCATGCCCCGCACGTTTCAAGCCAATAGCCAAAGCGCAGTATGGCTCCAAATCTCCTCTTGAACCTACTGTTAATATCGTAATCTTCAGTTTTCGGCTTGGTGCTATAGGTAGACTTTGGCTCAAATGCTTTTTCAAAAATGAAAACTCCAGTATTCAAAAATTGTACTAATTTCCTGTACCTATCTATCAAGACACTACAATTAAGACAAAGAACTTCATCAACCTCAAACAACTGACATTTGGCGGTTTCGTGATTAATGCTCTAGTTGAGCAATTCGTTGAAAAAAGTAACCACTTCCTCTTGCAGTCAGTATATATTCTGGATTTTCCAGATCATCTTCTAACTTCGAGCGCAAACGTGAGATATGCACATCCAACACACGAGTATCTGCATGTTGTTCTGGCTTATAACCCCACACTTGCTGCAATATTTCTCTACGAGTGAAAGATTTGCCCGGATAGCTCATCAATAACTCTAGTAAGCTGTACTCTACACCGGTTAATGGAATCCGCTCACCTGCTTTGTAGACTTGTCGCTTATTGGTATCAATTTTGAGATTGTTTACAACCATTACTCCCAAATTAAAAATAGCAGCAGTCGTTGTTCTATCGTTTCTTCGTCGCAGCAACGAGCGAATTCTTGCCTCTAATTCCTTGGGAGTATTGGTTTCGTCATGTAGTCATCAGCACCTAGTTCCAACCCAGTGATCCGATCTGCTACATCTCCTAAAGCTGTAAGCATGATGATTGGCACATCTGATTGTTTCCGTAATTCTTGACAGACACCATAACCATCTAGTTTTGGCATCATTACATCCAGAACTATCAAATCAGGAGTCGAGAGACGAAAAGCTGATAAAGCTTCTTCACCATCACTAGCTGTAACTACACTGTAGGCAATCATTTCTAGACGCGTCTGTAAAATCCGCCGGATGCTGGCTTCGTCATCTACTACTAAGATTGTGCCTTTATCAGCTGATAAGTTTCTCAACGCTGTTCCTAATGAGCGAAAACTCTTAACTATCCATTATCTGCTTATTAGGAGTCAAAACCGCAAAACAATCTTGAAGTACAGTCATGATCAAAAAAGCGATCGCTTAATACTTGCATCTGTGCAACAGATTATGCTCGGACATCTACCCGAAAACAGATTTGTACTGGAAAAGATAAATTCTTTAACAAGGGACTCGTATTTTCCATAGTTTTGCAGTAGAGTGTTAATTCCGTGCAAATTATTTATACCTAACTTCTCCCAAATTTACTCAGACAAATTTTAAGCCAATGCCTTCAAGGGAACAGCCAATGAAAACTTCTAATGATACAGATACCAAGAAAATTATCAAAAAATCCGACAAGCTTACCCTGAAACAGATGAAGCTAATCGAGGAGGCTGAAGACCAACTCCTTGAAGCTAATACTGTCAATTCTCCAGCCCCTGTGGTTAAGGTTGAGGAGCAACCAGTAGCAATTTCAGAGCCTAGAGTTCCTGACTATATTCCATTTATTGATAATCCTCCAGTACAATCGGTGGGAAATTCCGGCTGGCAAATGTCTGATGTCTGGCGGGATATTCGGGTAGATGATTTTTGTAATTAAAGCAGACAATTTGTATTCCCAGACAGTTCTGCATCAAGCTGGTTGCAGTTATCCACGATCAGAATCTTAGAAATTGAGGAACAGGAACCGCTTCAGGGAGAAAAGTTTTCCCGAATGCAATATTGGCAGCAATGCCTCAATACTTCGCTGAACCAATATTATGGCAACCGCCTGAGCATCTTTTATGAAAAAGAGGGGAAGGGGGAAAGGGTAAGGGGAAAGGGAGCGCATATTTAAAACAGGGATTTCAAGACATGCACCCTGCTCCCGTTATCGCACTACTAGTCTGCCAAGGAAACTTTGCGTTGTGGTCAGCAGAGGAGCGGAGGGGCAGAGGGGCAGAGGGGAAAGAACTTATACAATCTCTCCCCTTCTCCCCTGCTCCCCTGCTCCCTTGCTTACCTCTACGTAGCAATTTTGGGTTGGTACACTACTACGTGGCAGGTATTATCTTCTTTTTTGTTCTCCAGATTTAAAAATAGGAGCTTTATACCTTGTGCGGAAAGGTTTGTTCTTCTTCCCTTGCCCCTTACCCATTCCCCTTTTCCCCTTCAATGTAAACTATCTTTGCACTCAGTCAAAGCTATAGTTAATTGTGCCTATAATAAGTTACGGCTAACTATAACTGGAAGTTAGCACCCTGTAAATGGTTATCGCTTGGATTACGCATCAAAGGCGATACCAAGACAAGCAAAATTTATCGGCAGCGTAATAGTTTGTATTCCGTTGCCAACATGCACTTCTTTGCGATCGCATGTTGGTGAAAGTGTTGTATATCAAGGGAAGTGGTATTAATCGTAGTTTATGTCGGATAAAAGATAATAGATTCTTATTTTGTGTTATACCTTTTGTAGTATATGTCACTGTAAGCATAAGATGGTTCTTGTCAGATGTTGGTGATGATGAAAGGTTACGCACTTTAAGGCAAGAAGCAGAAGCTTTTAAAAAGTTTATCTTATCCGGGCGTGGGATTTGTGAGTGAACTAAAGAAGGAACAACGCTGTTGCTTGATTTTTATCCCTATTCTTGAGTAAGTTGCTCTAAGAGTCTAATTACTCTCTCTAATTCATTACTCAGAAAACTCGGACTACTTCCTTGATACACAGCTAACAAACTACGATAGAACCAGAGTGTTCCCTCTTTACCACCTTTGAATTTATTCCAAACAGCTTCTTTGTCTCGATAGCAATCGGCTAAAATTGAACGAGCATTGTGCAATTTATCAGCTTGGGAAACTCGCCTCACTTCAGGGGAAGCATAGCACATTCGCTCTAGATATTCTTGTTTACGTTCCTTCCAAGGAGGTTTGGGGATAACTTCTGATTCAGTACACCCATCAACAATATTGACTACTTTTTCTCCAAATTTTTGACGAATTTCTTCACGAGTTTTTGCACCACCTTGGTCTTCTATAGCATCATGGAGTAGAGCAGCGATCGCTTCATCTTCCGAGCCACCATCTTCTAAAACTAATGCTGCTACACTCAACAGGTGACTAACATAAGGAATATCACTACCTTTTCGGACTTGAGTAGCATGGAGTCTGGTTGCATAAACTAACGCTGACTCAAAGCGGGAAGTTAAATTGGCTTTTTCTAACATGTTTGAACTCATCGATTTTTCCTTTGGTTATTTGTGTTGACTTGATTTGTGATAAAGTTTCCAAGTTTCTTGGATATCCTTTGCCATGCGTGAGCGTAATTCTCCAGGTAATAATACCTCTACCATCGGCCCCCAGGCTCGCAATCGCATCATCACAGTATTATCAATAATATTGCTCTCATCTATGCGATAATCAGCCGTATAGTAAGCGTAGGGATAGTCTAGGTTATTAATATCTTCAGGTAGGTCTTGAAAAATTTCTTTGAGGAGTTTTTTCTCTTGTTCGTTAGGTTTATACTCTCGAATAAATTGAATAAATTCCTGTTTTTCATTAAGAAACCTAAAGGTTTCGTGGCGAAAACTATTTTTGATATAACTTTGGGAAAAATCTTGATTGAAACGGATTAACATTTTGCGGCTTTCTCGGTAAAAATCCAGACCCCAAGCTGCCGATATTTTCTGAAGAATATACTCTGGTTCATTGAGTTGATTGGTGTCATGAAGCTGGCGTAATTCGGCTGGGATACTTGGATTTAGCCAATCTAATTCTCTTAATTCTTGAACCCGATCTAATCGATAATTATGCCAGTTAATAGTCCTTTTATTTTTCAGAGTTTGACCAAAAGCACAAAGATAGGTAGCACGCTGAAAATAATAGATACATACTGGATAAACTATTCGGGATGCTTCTCTAGATAAACTGGCGCTATCATAAAGAATTTGAATAGGATTTACAGGCATTTTTTCCCAGATTCTTTTAAGTTCATCTTTCCATTTTCCTACCCGGTCAATTCCATCTTTGGAAACAACATATTCAACGTGCATAAAAAATCGTTGAGTTCCATTGATGGGTTGAAAATAAGTATCAGAAATTTCTGTGAAGTCAACTTGAGGAATAAAATGACTGGGTAAAACAGAGTTTTTCCAGCTTGATATAGAAGGAAATACTTCGACTTTGCAGTAATGGTGAGTCAGAATTTCACCTGCTTGATTCTTCTGTGGTTCTAACCAACCTAATTCTACTAAAGTAGCAAAATCATTTTCCTGTAAATTTCTGCGTGTTATGGCAAACAATCGACCATTAGGAAATGGCTCGGCATATTTTTTCCGCTTACTGTTTTTGCTACTAACATTTGGTAATTGATTCTTTGGCTTATTATTCTCAATCTCTGGATTCTTACCAGTAGCTAAGAAAGTTTCTAAATCTTCTGGTTTCATGGGATAAACTTGTAAAAACGACTGCACCCATTCTGGTTTTGGCAGTGTTAATTCTGAGTCAAATAACCAATAGGCTAAAGATTTCGCACAAGGACAATCAGGATCGTGAAAGGGAGGTTTTTGATCTCGCCCATTGTGATAAACTTTATCGCCGAAGGAGAGTTTTTTCGTTTCGGTAAAAAACTCTTTGTACCAGTCTTCATAACTAAAGCTATCACTTAGACTATTTCTAACGACATCATTATCTTGACCATAAAGCGATCGCAAAATTACCCATAGCCGTACCGCTTTCGGGAGGTGTTGTTTCAAATTATTGCCCTGAGCCAAAATCTGCAACAGTTCCACTGTCGGAGGATAATCAAACTGGGGACGCATATACCCTGACTTGCTCTTGAATCGTTAACAACTCCAATTTATCCCAATATGGAAAACCCCTTTTCCCTGTCTATGCGATAGTGAAACTGTTCCTTAACAGACATAATCATCTATGCACAGCTACCAGATGAAACTAGAAGGCGAGGTGTTACGAGTTGGATTCAATCGAGTTTTCCCCGCTGGGGGCGATCGCATTGTCCACGACGCTTTGGAACTGTTAGAGCAGATGATTGATTCTGGGCAAATTCCCGGAGGGAAACGCATCCTCATTGACGGGCCGCAATCTGTCCCTGTTGCTTATGTGATTGCCCATAAATTAGCTCACTTATATCAGGCGATCGCTGTACTTGACCCAAAGATTGGCACACCAGGGTATAAAACCTATATTGTTACCATTTCTCACGGTTCCACAGAATATAAGATTGGAGATTTAATTGAAACTAAAGAAACCCAACCAGTACGTTCAATTATCAAAGTTGTCTTGTGTGGCCCCCCGCGTGCTGGTAAATCTTGTTTGCGAGATGGTTTAAAACGGGCAATTTTGGGCAATTTGGGCGCACCTTATCCCTATGTAATTACCGCTTGTCCTGATGGTGAAGGCTCATGGCATCAAGAAACTTATGAAAATAACGAAGAATTAGCTAAATCCATCAGACCTATCAATAAAGCAGATGTTACCCCAGAATTTGCCCAAGAAGCAGCCAAGTGGGTAGGTAGTGCGAACCAGTTAATTAGCATTATTGATGTTGGCGGTAAAATCTCACCTGAAAACAAGCAAATTATGAAACCAGCTACCCACGCAGTTATCTTATCAGGAGATAGCAGTAAGTTTACTGAGTGGGAAAATTTTTGTCAGCAGCTAGAATTGACGGTTATTGCTAAGATTCATAGTCAGTTAGATGGGGTTGAAGACGGGGTATTTTTCGCTGATGACTGGAAGGAAAAAACCAACGAATTGCTGAAGACAACCCCGTTGCTAACTGGTAGTGTGCATCGCTTGAAGCGCGGAGAAAACTTATCAGCTCGTCCGATGGTACAATCTTTAGCTAATCTATTGATTCATTTGACGAAATGTTGAATATTAAGACATACTGAATGCTGGTTTCAGTGTGATAAAAAGGACTCGTTTAGGAAGTATTATTTCGTAAGACTTCTCTGAGCTTGTTTGCCGTTTTCTACACCATAAATATGATTGTTCGGTCTTTTGTACTGTAATACCCTGTCTATGACGAACCAAATTTATACTGCAATCACGTTTGCACCCGTTCAGGGGTTTATCGAAAAATCTCGTAAATTGAGGGACTTATATGGAAGTTCCTATTTACTTTCTTTTTTGGCTTGGACGATTTGCTATGTTGCTGAATGCAACGATTGTAAAGTAGTTTCTCCTGCTTTACCCAACGTTACTCAAGGAATGCCAAATCAAATTATTATTCGGGGAGATTTTAAAGAAGAAGATGCCGCATTTGCATTAAATACAGCTTGGGAATGCGTTACTGAAACTTGCCGCGACTGGATTGAAAAACAAGTTGAAGATAAAGCGGATGGTACAAAATGGAATTATCAATCCTGGAAAAGAATTTGGGGATTGTGGACAAAATATGCCTGGGAATTTTTCTGGGTTCAAGGAAACCCTGGTGAAAGCATTAGCGATGTTCGTCAACGCTTGAATGAGAAAAAACGCTGCCGTGGTTGGACTGGGATAAACTGGCAAGGTGAAAGTTCTACACTTTCCGGTGCAGATGCGATCGCTTATCCCAAACTTGGTATCTATGAACCACAGAAATATAATTATCAACTAGAAAAAGCAATTGCGAATGAATTTTATACACAACTAAGCCAGAAGTTAGGAGAAAGTTTTATTGATTCGATGAATAAAAAAAATCTCCAAGCGAAAAATCTCCAAGCGAATAGACTTGAGCTAAGTAAAAGATATGGTGAATCTTTTATCGTCGCTACTGAAGAACTCAGCGTTCCTGAATTGGTTAAGCGATTAGTTACACATCAGGCAATCGCAGAAAAATTAATCGAACGATTTCAACTGCGTTTCAAAATTGATGAAACTAATATTGCAGAAGTTTCTGAACAAATTCGAGAGTTATCAGAAGACCTAAATCCCTATTCTTTTAAAGATATCAGCCGACTCAATGAAAATAAATATATTGATGATAGCTATCAGATTGTAAGAGAAAAGCTACCTCATCAGGGCTGGTTTCAAGGGGATGGTGACAAAGCTGGTGATTTACTTAAAAGTTTTGCTAACACATCAGAAGAAGCCAGTAAAACAAACGAGTTTAGTGAATTGATGCGGAACTGGGGTAAGGACTTTAAAAATTACTTTAAAAACCACCCACCCGAAGATTGTCGTGTCGTCTACGCAGGAGGTGATGATTTTTTAGGCGTTTTTTATGAAAACAAACAAACAGGTGAATTGAAATCACAGCGTTGTGTTGATTTTTTTTCCAGCTTCAAAAAAGAGGTGTGGGATCAGAATAATAATCAACCAGATAAAAAGCCAATTACAGTCAGTGTTGGTTTTGTCTGGGCTGCATCCGGCATTCCGCAACGGGATGTCTTACAACATTGTCGGGAAGCGGAGAAATCTGCAAAAAGTAACGGACGCGATCGCATTGCCTTCCGCGTTTTATTTAACAACGGTAATCACTTAGAATGGGTTTGCCCTTGGTGGCTTTTAGAAGCAGGGCTGCTTGTGAGTTATGGCGATCGCGAAGGCAATCCAAAAAAAGAACAACAAAACTGGACGCATATATATAATGATGTCGCCATTTTAGAATCCCGTCATGCATTTGACGAAAAAAGCACAAAGATAGCTTTAGCTCTGTTAGAAGTCTATTTTTCAAAGCCTATAGTAGACCTCATTCAAGACAAAAACAACTGGCTACATGAAAATAATGCAGATTTAACAGTTGTTAGAGCCGGAATTTTGGGCGATCGCCAGAATTACTACAAAGATGACACCACAGAAATAGATAGTACCAAAGTCAACAAAGCACTTAACCACTGGATTATTAACCTTGCTAAAGTTGGATTTCACCTATGTCAGTAATAGAAGCGTCGAATTATGCCACACAATCAAAAGATTCTCCTCGTTCGCCATTCCAATATTTGATCATAATTGAACCTCTGGGACTTCTCTACGGTAGTGCTGGAAAATTTCTCTCGCCAGAAAATTTAGTGGGGCGTTCTGGTAGTTATTTTCCTCCCAGTTCTGCAACTTTATCAGGTTTATTTGCAGCTTCCTACACAGATGCAGAAATTCGTAATTTACTTTTGGCTGGCCCTTTCTGGGCGGTGACAGACGAGTTGAAGCCAACTGAGCAAAACTTTTATGTTCCCACACCACGCAACTATTTAGTTAAAGATGGCAAAATCAAGCACAAATTAACCGCAGTATTTCAGTACAAAGACGAAGAAGGTCACAATATTTACTACTGGTTGGATGAGAAAAACGAAAGTCCAGTAGATAAATTTGAGAGTAACACTTGGTTAGCAATCAATCAGTGGGATGAAGCCAAAGAAGTTAAAAAAAATCCTTGGAAGTTTTTACCCCACTTACACCCGCGCCTGGAACTAGATGAACGGCGTGTTGTGAGACAAAATGATAACCAAGAAGCACCGCAGGGAAGCTTGTTTCTGGAAAACTCAGTCCAAATGGAACCCGGTAGTTGCTTGGTTTATCTTTCTAACACCGAACTTGAGCCTGGTTGGTATCGCTTTGGTGGTGAAGGACACATGGTGGATGTAAGCTGTCAAGACATAGCTGAAAATATCACAACTTTACTCAATCGCAGAATTGAAAATAGCTTTGCTCTAATTACCCCGGCGGTTTGGGGTTCTAATCGTCTATCCTATCGAGAACCTGTTTATTTGCAAAAGGGCGATCCCCAAAAATATGCACAAGAAAACCCAGAGAGTAAGGAGCAAAAAGTTTGGTCAGTAGAAGCCCTTCTAACTGAACGTGCTATACCCTTTCGTTACCGCTTGGGAAATCGTGAAAATCAGCAATCGCAAGCACAACAGGAGTTACCTGACAACAACAAACAGTATTCTCAACCGCCAAAGCTCTTGTCTCGTGGACGTTATGCAGTTCCTGGGGGGAGTGTCTACGTTGTCAAAGAGCCAATAAATCTCACTTGGCAAGAATGGCCTGATGAGTGGTTTCCGAAAGAAGGGCCATCTTTGAAACGCTGGGGATGTGGTTTAGCGCTACCTTTGCCAAGTGCGATGGGCTATGCCCCGGATGAGGCGATCGCTTAACCTTTCTTTCTCTGCATGTCTGTGTAAACTTTCATCTCAACATCAATCATGGAGTAATATAAATGTACCAAAAAGCCTACGGCATCATTGAAACTTTAGCTCCCCTGCATATAGGTGCAAGTGCGGGAGAAGAAACAGGCAATCTTAACCTAATTTTCCGCGACCAATTTACCCAGACGGGGATTATTCCCGGCAGTTCAATTCGGGGTAGGTTTAGGGCAGATATGCGATTTTCCAAAGGAGACGCTACGCGGCCAGGATTAGGAAATCAATTAACTAACATTTGGTACGGTCATCAAGCAGAGTCAGATGAAGATGAAAATTTAGATAAATCTGTAAACAAAGATGCTGCTAATCAAGAGCAAACACAAAGTAAAAACCAAGACAAAACGACAGAAGCATTAGTTAAATTTGAATATGCTTCCCTAGTTTGGCTGCCGATTTTCTGTCCAGGGCAACCGATTGTTTGGGTAACATGTCCTCGATTGTTGAAACGTTACAAACAAATTACAGGCATTCAGGAAGAAATTCCTAAAACTAGAGATGCCGAAAATAATCCCCTTCCCTATCCAGTAAAATTAAATAGAAATCAAAATCGCTTATTCTTCAATTTAGGCTTTTTAGATAACTTACAACCAACACCAAGTTTATCCAAATGGATTCCACCAACAAGTATATTACAGCCAGATAGTTTAGTAGTAGTTGATGATAATGATATTAGGATCATTCACGAAATGGGATTATATCGTCAAACTCGGACAAAGCTAAATGAAGATGTGAAAAAAGTCGAAAATTTCTTTGGTTTTGAAGCCTTACCCGAAGATAGCATTTTAATTTTCCCTGTTGCCATTAAAAAGGATATTCCTCAGTATGCTCAGGAGAAACTAAACCACTTAAAACAAGATCATCAATGGCAACCATTTAGCGATCGCCAATCACAACAACTTTATTTTGGTGGTTTAGAGTCAATTGGCTGTGGTCGCTGCCAAGTGACGTTAACAGGTGAATATTTTCAATCATTAAATGAAGGAGATAATTAATATGAGTTGGCAAGCTTATAGTTTAGATAGAATTGCCCAGGAATTAGTAATTAAATATCGTCATCAAGATGTGTTAAATGAATCCCATAAAATGCGGATGACAGTCGCCTATGGGTTAGAGCGTTTTTGGGGTGAACATTTACGCTTGAGAAACGAGGTCGAAGGACAATACTGGAAGGATGTTTGGGACGCACTTGTTAATAATATTTTGCAACCAGGAAAGATTCCATTACCTAACGATCCAGTCAATATCGAAGACCCTCCTCGTCAAGAAACACAAGACCAAAAGAAAGCAAGAGAAGCGAGAAATACCAAACAAATAGAAAATATGGCCAATAAATTATGGAAATTTGCTGATGAACATCCTGACGACCAGCGTGTAGCTTTAGCAGTCCTTACTCAGTTATGTGACTGTCTAGTTTGGTGGACGCAACGATACAAACCCAAAAATCACAACTCACAATAGAGGAAGAAGAAATGTTATTTAGAAACCTCGATAAATGGGCAGAAAAAAATAATCAAATGCCTGAACCCCAACCTACCCAATCTCAAATAGGACGAACTCTAGTTAAAAAACAAGCCGAGTCAATCTTAAAACAAAATGAACCTCCTATGATGTATCGCGCCCAACTCCAAGGACGCTGTAATTTACAATTTGCAGGCGATAACAGAGATTTAAAAAAATGGCAGGAAGAATGGACTCTTCCACAACATGACAGAAAACCATCCCATCAATATGAATATCAACCATTAAACAGTGACCATCCAAACAACTTAATTCACTCAATTAAAATTCAATTTCCCTACAGAGTTTTGAGCAATTCTGGTCAAGACAGTATTCTGCGTCCGGTTCTGAGCGTTCATGGTATACCTTTTATTCCTGGAAGCAGTGTTAAAGGGATATTTAGACGACTTGGCAAGTCTAAATCAAAGGATTCACCAGATAAAAAGACTATTGAAACATACTGTGGTACAGAAGATAATCCTGGTACTTTACGCTTTCATGGTGCTTATCCTATAGGAGATTGGACAAATTGTATGGTGGATATAGTCCATCCACAGCAATCAAGACAAGTAAAAAACAATAATTCTACCAGCGCATTTAATCTAATCAGTTTCTATCAGCCCCAATTTATTTTTGAGTTTAGTAGTGCAGAATCAAATATAAATTGGCAAGATATTGATAGAATTCTAGATGAAGCTTTAGCTTTTGGTTTAGGCGGTAAAACCAGTACAGGTTATGGTTTTATATTTATTCCCAACTATGCTAATCGTCAACACTCAGAACAATATAATCAAGCTTTACATGTATCTTTTAAAGGTATAGGAGTTTGTTCAACCCTTCTAAATCGTCAGCCAGAATTTCGACCCAATATGTTTAAAGCTGCCCTTAGAGGTCATATAATGCGTTTATTGGGTGGAGTTTGTAACTCAGAATTGGCTGTTGAAAAACACGTAAATCGGCTGTTAGGTAGTACCGACCAAGAAGGTGTAATTAAGCTTTTTTGTGAGTCTGAAGAATTAGATAATACAACACCACTCTCAAACATTTATAGGAAAAATGCTACTTTGCATATCACCGCAGATGCAAAAGCAAGTAAAGAAGATATTGATTTCTTCGGAAAAGTGCTTCAGTTCGCCTATTTTATGGGTGGTTTTGGAAAATCTTGGCGCCGGGTTTGGCATCAACAGTTTATGTCTGACTATAAAAAATTTCCAATTGGGTGTCATTGGGAATTAAAATCTGATTGGATTAATTTTCAAAAAACAATTGAAGTCAATTCAAAAGATAGTTTGGAAGCTTTTTTAAAGGATCTACATACAATTTGCCTAAATCGTCTAGGTTCTCATCCACCAGCACCTATATCTAACTGGCGAGAAGCATGGCATCCTAATAGAGTAGCAGTTTACACCTCTAGTCAAGTAGTTACGAAGTCTCAAGCTATTAAATTATTTCATCAAGAACCTTTCAAAATAACTCCCGCAATTGGTGGTAAAGAAAGACCAGGAGAACCTAAATTTGTTAGTTATGTTTGGCATCGCATGTTACCAATTGGTGACAAATATTTAGAAATTGTTACGGTATTTCATGGCGATCGCACTCTTTGGCGAAACCAACTTCAACCATTCATTCAAAGCTTAGAGAATGCACAATTAAAGTTAACTTGGGGAACGCGACCAGTTTTTAATACTTGAGAATCCGCTCTACCTTGGAAATCTCTGTTTCCACTGCTATGTGATACTGCAATCACAAACAGTAATTACATAGCAATCGGGAGCAGAGATGATGAAGAAATTCAACAAAACAACCATCACTTCACAAGCAGCAGAGTCGGGAATTTTAAACTTTCATCCTTCTCTAGTCCAAATCTTAGTTGAAAATTTTCTCTGGCATCTGCTGCTAATTCTTCTATTTTGGACGATTCTACCTCTGCCTTATTTTTTTTGGAAATATATTCGGATTCGCTCCACCAATTATATTTTAACTACCCAAAGGTTAATTACCAAGTCTGGTGTTTTTTGGAAGGAAGTCAATTTTATTGAGCTTTATCGAGTGCTGGATATTCAGGTAGAAAGAGGGCCGATATACCAATTATTAGATTTTGCTAGAACCTGCTTAGGTAGAAAACCACTTTTATTAGGAGATATTCGGGTATTCTCTAGCGATTATTCTCATGCAAAGCTTTTTCTCTATACTATTCCTAACGCTCTAGGAGTTGCTGAAAAGATTAGAAAAGCCTTTAATGATGATAAAGATATCAAACGAGTGATGCGTCGAGATTAAAATAATTCGTAATGTGTAATGACGCTATCTACTTTCGCTTTCTCGTGTCGTAGACAGACGCTCTTGTCAGCAAGATACCTGGAAGGCTACGCAACTGAATTCTGAATGCTGATTGGATAAACAATGTTTGAATAGGAGAAAATTATGCCAAGTGATACATCTTTCGGTTTTAATTTTAATTCAAGTAATGAATCTGTTACTGAAGAAAGCTTAGAACGGATCGAGGAGCAATGCGATCGCCAAACTGAAAATTACCTTTGGGGTGCATATAAAAAAGTTGAAAATGTAGACTGTCCCGAACCGGATTCTAGTGATGAAGAATTAGATCCAGATGATGATTTTGATGATGAGGATGATTTCGATGACTATTGATTGCTGATAATTCTCGCAAAACTCAAGAATCTAACTCTCAACATGATAAATGATGATTTTTGGCAGAGAAATTACCAGATGTGATGCCCGCATTTCTCACAAGCTTCAGGCGTTTGATAGAGCAGAGGGGCAGAAAGGAAAGAATCAAGGCACATTGAAGTCTCCCCTGCTCCCCTGCTCCCCTGCACAAGCACAGGCTTTGAGAGGTATGGTGAGAAATCCGGGGATGGGTTTCGCCTGGGTTAGGGCGATACCTTTGGTCAGCGTGGATCGCAACTAAAGATAAAATATCTCTTATCTTCACCCTACTTTCCTTTCATATCATGCGTCAAGTTATTATCTCTACCATTGGTACTAGCTTACTCACCAATCAAATCAACCGAGCTAATCCTGACGAAAAAGATTGGTATTCGCGCTTGCGAGATACAGCAAATCTGAATGAAGAGAAAACACCAGAGGATGTCAGGCAGATTATTGCTATTCTCAAAAAAAGAGCCGACGAACAACTTTCAGGTGCTAAAATTTCCCAGATTCGTCGTGCTAGTGCAGAATTGAATGGAATTTATGGCATTTATCAAGATAATTTAAGTCAGGGAAAAGAAGATATTCACTTTCTCGTTGCTACCGATACAGCCCAAGGTAAAACCACTGCTAAAATTGTGGAAGATTTTCTCAGAAAACAAGGATTAAATAATACTAGTACCTTTGCTCCTACTGGGCTTTCTACTGCTAGTACTGAAGCTTTTTCTCTGGGAATTGATGCGTTGATTGTTTGGTTAGAAGATACCATACCACAATTGAAACGAGATAAATACAAAATTTATTTTAATTTGGTTGGTAGTTTCAAGAGTTTACAAGGTTATCTCAATACTATTGGGATGTTTTATGCCGATGAAATAATTTATATCTTTGAAGGTGAAAAATCTGATTTAATTACGATTCCGCGCTTACCTATAGCTGTAGATGTTTCGTTAATTAAACCTTATGCACGTCAACTAGCATTATTGGATGCTGGCGCTGGAATTTCTGCAAGTGAAACAGTCGGAATTCCCGAAGCTATGCTTGCAGAAATTGATGAGAAAATGACACTTTCGACTTGGGGACAGTTAATTTGGAATCAGTGTAAAGATGATCTGCTTTCAGAAGATTTACTTTCTTTCTTCAATTTAGAATATCAAGATTCATTTGAAGCTGACTACAAAAAGGTAAAGGAGAAGCAACCAAGGGTAAAGTTACAAGAGACTTTAGCTAAAATTTCCTATCTCTTAGAAGATTCTGATGGTGATACTGCTATTCTCAAAAAGCATGGGGGATTGCAGTATGACAAGTATACTAACATGGGAAATATTGACCACTTTCGCGTGACTCAAGGAGTGCGGGTTAGCTGTCGTTCTTCTCAAGGGAAATTAATCCTATATCGCTATGGTAAAGAGGAAGAAGTTAATAAAAATCCTTAAATCAGGAAAAAATTAACAATCATCATTTTGTTAAATATTTGTTCTCATTAAAAATAACCTCCTGCTCCAAGTTACGGATACAGGAGGTTTTAATTGTTTCCAACTAATCCGATTTAACCCAATCGGTAGGGGCAACAGTCGACGAAGTGCTAGGGTGGGGGATTCTAAAGTTTCCAACTAATCCGATTTAACCCAATCGGTAGGGTACAGTTAGGTGTCCCAAGTGAAAATGAAAGGTTTCCAACTAATCCGATTTAACCCAATCGGTAGGGGTTAATTCTTGACTGTTCTGACTGTCCAGGAAGTTGTCCTGTTTCCAACTAATCCGATTTAACCCAATCGGTAGGGGAAATTACTAAATAATGAGGAATCGAACATGGATTTTGTTTCCAACTAATCCGATTTAACCCAATCGGTAGGGTATGAGATGAAACCTCATGAGCGTTGGTAGTTAGGCTAGTTTCCAACTAATCCGATTTAACCCAATCGGTAGGGAGTTCGTCTAGGAGCCTTTACCCAGTAAGGGTTTCAGCCGCCAAATCGACACCAGTCTAAAAATCATTAGGGTGCGGCTCTTATCAAAAGACGATAATCTGATAAAGGGTAGAAATCAGAGTGCTGTAATCATAAGCTTTGGAGACAATGACCAGAGGAAAAAGACAGGCTCGCTATTCTGAAAAAAGAGAC
>NZ_NOLK01000150.1:0-19532 GCF_002245985.1 Nostoc sp. 'Peltigera membranacea cyanobiont' 232 | reverse complement strand
CCCAACTGATGAGGTTTTATCGCAGTTACACACATTTGCGTTGCAGGGACGTTTGATGGCCATCGAGCAACAGCTAAAAACCTTAGAAAAAACAGATGGGCATTGGGGATTGGGCATTGGGCATTGACAAGAATTATTTTCTAGTCCCCAGTCCCCACTCCCTTTGATCGGGGAAGATACTGTTCAATTAATGTTCGGATTTTTTCAGTCTGGAAATTGTCTGCATACTGACGCACTTCTTGAATAAATTGTTTGTATTGCCCATCTGTTTTTTCTAAGGTTTTTAGCTGTTGCTCGATGGCCATCAAACGTCCCTGCAACGCAAATGTGTGTAACTGCGATAAAACCTCATCAGTTGGGGGAACGATCTCATCTGGGGTAGATGACGATATTGCCTCTGAGTTGGCTGTTATTGGCTCCACAGCAATGGATTTTTGGTCATAAACCCATTTCAGATTCAGGTATTTTTCCAACAACTTCAGTAGCGCTGGAGCTTCTACAGGCTTGGGTAAAAACGCATCGGCTCCGGCTGTGATACTCTCATTTTGGTTACTTTCAAATACGCTAGCTGAAGAGGCGATCGCTGGAACATTCTTTAATTCAGAAATCTGTCGCAACTGTCGCAGCATCTCATAGCCATCCATTTCTGGCATCATCAGGTCTGTAATAATCAGATCGGGATGAATCTCCTGCGCCATTGCCAATCCTTCTCGACCGTTACTGACGGCAATCACTTCAAAACCCAAAGGTTCCAGTAAACTAACCACAACTGACCGATTCTCCCAACGGTCATCTACTACCAGCACCTTGAGCTTGCTGCCTTCAAATCCCAAAATCCTCCCTTGCTTAGTTGTTCGCAGACTTGTTGCCCATTCTTTAGCTTCAGGTAGTTCGACCTCAAACCAAAAAGTGCTACCTTTTCCCACCTGGCTTTCCACATTTAGAGTGCTACCCATCAAAGTCACAATTTGCTGACTGATTGCTAGTCCTAGTCCAGTACCTTCTCCTTGTTTCTTGGTATCACCCACTTGTTCAAAGGGTTGGAAGATTTTTGTGAGTCCGGCTGGTGATATCCCGACCCCTGTATCTTCGATCTCAAAGCGAATTTGATAGGTTGAAGTTTCTAGTTCGTGAGTTTGAACGCGAAATGTAACTTCGCCTTCGTCAGTAAACTTAATGGCATTGCCCAATAAGTTAATCAACACTTGGCGTAGGCGTTTTTCATCGACTGTAATGCCAACAGGTAAATAAGAATCAGGTTGATAGGTGAAAGGAATTCCTTTTTGACCAGCACGCACGCGCATCATCTCTGCAACGCCTTCCAGTAGTGCCGGAAAATAAGCATCTTCAGGATACAATTCCAACTTCCGGGCTTCGATTTTGGCGAGGTCAAGGATATCGTTAATCAGATTGAGCAAATGATTGCCGCACTGATAGATGATATCTATACCTTTTTTAGCTCGTTCTGTTAAGGGTTCACCATTTTGAAGAATTTGGGCATAGCCCAGGATGCCATTGAGTGGAGTTCGCAATTCATGGCTCATGTTAGCCAGAAACTCGCTCTTAGCAAGGTTCGCAGTATCAGCTTTCTCTTTTGCTTCTGCTAGTTCTAGTGTCCGTTCTTCTACCTTTTGTTCTAAGGTTGCAAAGGAGGTTTGCAACTGTTTGGCCATGCTATTAAAGGATGCGGAAAGTTCTCCAAGTTCATCAGTGCGATTGCTCGCTAGAGTCGCATTCCAATTTCCCGTTTCTAATTGCTTGGCGGCGCTATTGATTTGTAAAACTGGTAGGACTACAAGCGATCGCGATAGCCAACGCACTAAAACTACAGTCAGTAACAACACAGCCAAAAAATTTACGAAAGCAAATGCCGCTACCCGATATTCCTGCCGCACTACAGAACTTGCATCTAATTCAACCACCAAAAATCCATTCACCCGACCCTGAAGATTGCTGATTGGGGCATAGCCGTAGAGAATGGTTTCGCCATTTGTATTGTAAAATTCCTGCTCAACAAACGGTGCATTGTGGGCAACGGCTGTATACAAATCATCTAATGACTTTGTGTAATCCATGCCAATTAATACAGTTTTACCTCGATCGGCAGGGTCGTAGTTTAAGACATAGACAAATTTTTTATTTGGTTGTTGCCGTACTGTATAAATACGTAATATATCTTTACTGGTTGCTTGAATAGATACAAGCTTATCTTGATTAATTTTGTAAAAGGCTGAGGTGCGATCACTGCGCTGGAGAACCAATCCGTGATAATCGCTATCGATTTGGGGAACTGCCAGACTGACAATCGCCAACAGACGATTACGGATTGCCTGCCGTTGACTAGAGTACAACTGCCAGTACATGCCTGAAGCTATTGTCCCTGCCATCACTGCGATTAGCACTGAATAGGAAGCAATAATTTTTGTGCTGAGGTTCCAATTTCGCACTGGTGTGGCTCCTTTTACAGCCCCGAACTACTGAGATTAATAAGTGTATTATCAGTCATCTCCAATTATTTTTAAGATGCCCACTTCATCTGTAAAATGAACAATTGAATTGGGCATTGGGTATTGGGCATTGGGAAAGAGGAGGCAGGAGGCAGAAATAAATTCTTTAATTTTGAATTTTGAATTGATTTCTCCCTCATTGGGTTAGCCCAAGGCTGGCGCGGTAAGCGGCGCGTTGAGACTTACGTCCCACTTTGTTGGTAATCTGCTCCCATCTCTGTTCAATCTGCTGCATCGCTTGCTCTTTCGTCAGTTTACCTATTAAGAAATTGGTGAGAACACCATCAAGGACTTCCAGTTGATATTCTTGGTTATGAGGAATCCTCAGATCCAAAACCATGTTTGGACTATTCAGACTGACACCGATGGCACTTAAATAGTTGTTAGCAGCATCGGGCGACATCCCTGCTTTCACCCAGACATCAGTAGTTTTAAATTGAGAACTTCGGTAAGGGTTGACACCTGTGGCACCAATAGTGGCATCCACATTTGCCTGAGCAGGCTGACCCATATAGGAAATGAACGAGTAGGAGGCATCCTTGACCCTTGGTGCTGCTTTTGCATGGACAACGCCTGACCAACCCACGAAGGCAGTAGAAGGCGCATGATTAACCCCACCCAGGGAGTATGGACAGGTAAACTTATCGCAAGCAACCAATTTCCCTGTCTTGCGATCGAGTACCTGAGTGCTTCCCGGAGTTACAACAGCGCCTACTTTGTCAATCACTTTCGACTTGGCAGGATCGATGGCTAATGTGCCAATATCTCCCCATTCCAGGGTCAAGGCACATCTACCACTGATAAACATTTCTCTTTCGGCAAATATACCCAAGTTTGCTTCCTTGGGTGGTCCATATTCCATCGTTTTTTTATAAATATCCAGCGCCTTAGCAAAGGCTGGATTTTGAACCAGGGGTTTCATGGTTTCCAAGTCAAAAAATACTCCTTGTGCCGTTCCCTGAGATTGCAGCAAAGAACTAGCAATTGAGGAAAATAGTAAGTAAGCGCCAAAGCGAGGCCCTTTTGCCATACAAGAGCCATAATCTGGTGTCCCATCATTATTTAAGTCTTTGCCCTGAAACTGTTTAGCGATCGCCAGATATTCGTCCCAGGTTGTCGGCGGCGTTAATCCAGCGTTTTTTAAGAGATCGCTGCGATAGTAGACCATGTGAAAATCACCGTCTAAGGGTATCGTGTAAATACGGTCTTTATACTTTGCACTCACATCCCGAAAGATGGGAGCAATATCTTGCCATTGCAAGGCAGAGTCAGACTGAACACGATTAGTTAAATCTTCTAAATCGTTGGTATTAATAAAGTCAATCAACCATTTAGAAAGAATCACTGCCATATCGTACTTAGGAGTGCGGCTCGACCAGTCCTGTTGAAGTTTCTGGTAGAGGTCTCCAAAGGGAAAAGCCACCATATTGATCTTTGCGCCAGTCAGAGATTCAAAGTTACCGATGTGCCGATTAAGTGCAACATCGAGTACCCCTTTTTGGGTAATGACATTAATCGTCACACCGTCAAAGCGTTGTGCCGTGGGGTTGATCTGGGTGGATTGAGGAGATGAAGCTGTTTGAGAATTGGGTGGGGAAAAACTGCAACCTGGAACCCCTAAGCTTAACCAGAGGGCAGCTAGGCAAATCAGATAATATCGAACTCGCTGCAACAGAGAGCGGAAATTTTGCCAATTAAACATTTTATAATTCCTTCCTTCCGGCTTTTAACTGCCCAATTTTGACCATTTACAGATTTATTATTCCCAGATATATAGCGCTTCTCAGTTGAGTGAAGTACAAGAACCCCACCCCCAACCCCCTCCCCGCTCTTCGAGAGGGGGCTATGATGTAACTTGTATGATTGAGAAACGCTATATTAAAAATTTTTTATGGAGTTAGCCCCAGGCTGGCACGGTAGGCTGTGCGTTGAGACTCACGCCCAACCTCATTGGTAATCTGCTCCCAGCCCTTTTCAATCCGTTGCATCGCTTCTTCACGGGTTATCTTGTCAGTTAAGAAATCAATCAAAACTGACCCCATCACTTCTATTTGATAGCGTTGATTTTGAGGAATGCGTAAGTCCAAAACCATATTCGGACTGTTAAGGCTGACACTAATCCCGCCCAAATATTTGTCAGCAGCTTCAGATGTCATACCCGCCTTGATCCAGGCTTCTTGGTTGTTAAATTGGGAAATGCGATAGGGGTTAAAGCCTGTCTGCCCAATCGTGACATCGATATTTGATTGCGCTGGTTGACTGATGAAGGAGATAAATGCATAAGCTGCGTCCTTCACCTTGGAATTGGCTTTGGCATTGACAACACCAACCCACCCACCGCCAGCAGCATAAGGAGCATGATTAACTCTCTCAAGGCTATAGGGGCAGGTAAACTTATCGCAGGCGACTAACTTGCCAGTATTGCGATTGAGGACTTGAGTTGTGCCTGGGGTAATGGTCGCACCAACCTTGTCAATGACTTTAGAAATAGCTGGATTAATTGCGATGGTGCCAATGTCACCCCAATAAACGCTCAGGGCACATCGTCCTCTAATAAATAATTCTTTGGCTACATCGCGTTGGGTTGTGCCTTGAGGAGATCCATAATCTCTTTCTTGTTTAGAAATGTCCAATGCTTTAGCAAAGGCTTGATTATTAACTAAGGGTTTCATTGTCTGTGGGTCAAAAAATGTCCCTTGGGCAGTTCCCTGACTCTGAAGAAACGGACTGACTATTGACCAAAAGAAATAAGCTGCATTTGTCCCATTAAAAGTTCTGTCAATGCAAGATCCATAGTCAGGTTGACCATCGCCATTGAGGTCTTTTCCGTGAAATCGTCTGGCGATCGCTATATACTCTTCCCAAGTACTAGGCGGTTCTAATTTTGCCTGTTCCAGGAGGTCTTTCCGATAATAAGCCATGTGAAAGTCGCCATCAAGAGGAATTGCATAGATGCTTCTCTGGTAAGTAGCGCTGAAGTTTTGGAAGAATGGGGTAACATCTTGCCATTGCAGGGCATTATCAGCCTGCACTCGTTGCGTCAAGTCTTCCAAATAGCTAGCCTTGGCAAAATCTGTCATCCACGGAGAAACTAAAGTTGCGGCATCATACTTAGAAACACCACTAGACCAATCTTTCCAGAGGGTCTTGTACACATCCTGATGCGGGACATTAATCAGATTAACCTTTGCGCCAGTTTGTGATTCAAACTTGGAGATATGGGGCTTAATTGCCGCCGGAGAGATATCAGCCTGACTGACAAAGTTAATTGTGATGCCGTCAAAGCGCTGTGGAGTTGAGCTTGCAGTTTGTGTCGGCTGAGGTGAAGAGATTTGAGAATTGGGTGGGAAGAAACTACAACCTGGAATCCCTAAGCTCAACCAGATAGCAGCCAGGAAAATTAGACCATAGCGAACTCGCTGCCATTGGGAGCGAAAGTTTTGCCAATTAGACATTTGATAATTCCTTCCCTCTGGCAATTAAAAGCCAAATCTTAACGATTTACAGATTTATTGTTCCCAGATAGATTAATTTTTTAACTGGTAAGGTAATGACAAACTCTGTTCCTTGTCCCAGTACAGAAGTGCAGTTCAGATTACCACTGTGAGTTTCTTCGACAATTTGCCGAGCGATCGCCAACCCTAAACCCGTACCTTTACCGACAGCTTTTGTAGTAAATAAATGGTCAAAAATCTTTTGTTTTACTGATTCGCTCATCCCTTTACCATTATCACTAATTGCAATTTTTACCTTTTCATTTTCGACCGATGTTTGAATAGTTATGCAGTTGGGAATGGCTTGAATGTCTGCAAAACTCCGACCATTATTTGATTCATCTAATGCATCAATGGCATTTGCCAAAATATTCATAAATACCTGGTTGAGTTGTCCAGGGAAACAGGCAATTGCTGGGATATTACCGTAGTTGGTGACAACTTCAATGGCTGGACGAGTCTCCGAAGCCTTGAGGCGATGGCGTAAAATCAAGATGGTGCTATCAATCCCCTCGTGGAGGTTGAAGGTTTGTTTTTGGTCGCTATCGGCACGCGAAAAAGTACGAAGACTCTTGCTAATAGACTTGATGCGATCGCCACCATCTTTCATGGCTCTGATTAACTTGGGTAAATCATCCCGTAAATATTCCAGGTCGATTGTCTCTAATTCCTCTTCAATCTCAGTCCCAGGTTGAGGGAATTTATCGTTGTAGAGGTCAATCAGTCCAAATAGGTCATTAATGGAATTTTGAACAGCCTCAACGTTGCCAATAATACAGCCAACGGGATTGTTGATTTCATGGGCAACTCCGGCGACTAAGTTACCTAGCGCCGACATTTTTTCGCTTTGAACTATTTGGAGTTGGGCGTGCTGCAAATCGTTCAGGGCATTTTCTAATGCAAGGGATTTCTGCTGTAGGGCAAGTTCTGCAAGTTGACGTTCACGAAGTGCAGCTTGCTGTTCGCTAATATCCAGAAATAATCCATCCCAAACCATAGATCCATCAGCAAATCTTTGGATGCATGATTCTCCGTGTATCCACTTAATAATTCCAGAAGGTGTAATAATTTGTCCTGACCATTGCCAGGGACATAGGGCTTGAAGGGCTTCAGTGTTGGACTGCTGATAACTCACGACATCATCTGGATGCACCAGATTGTCGAAAAACTGCCAATTGGACATGGCTTGCTCTGGGGTAATTTCTAACAGGTTGTAACAGTCGGCACTAATGTAGGTCAACGATATAACCCCATCGGCACTTATGGAGTATTGATAAACAACCCCAGGAACATTATCTACAAGTCTCTCAAACCGAGAATTACTCGCGCTCAATTCGGCGAATGACTCCTCTAGTTGTTGAGCATATTTTAGCGATCGCTCATAAAGCTGGGCATTTTCTAGAGAAATGGCTGCTTGAGCGCAGAGTAAGTTGAGTAGTTCCACGCGATCGCTCGTGAACGCCCCCGTTGTTAACTTGTTTTCTAAGTACAAAATACCCAACAACTTCCCTTGATGTAAAATCGGGCTGCACAAGATACTCTGAGGCTGCTGACGAATGATATACGGGTCATTGGCTAAGATCGGATCAGCCGTTGGATCAATCAGCACAGTAGTCTGCCGATTGTGTTTGACTTTGTAAATCAGCTTCAGGGGAATATCCTGACTCTCTTCAACCAGAAGGCGCTGCAACACGACTGGCTGCGTCCCCAGGATGATTGACCCTTCGATCAGCAGGTGTTCGTCTCGCAAGAGCATTAACACACACTTATCAGCCCCAGCATTTTCAATGACGATTTCAAGCAACGATGAAAGTAGTTTTTCCAGTTCGATTTCGCTTGAGATCCTTTGAGAAGCTTTGAAAATAGCGGCTAAATCTAAAGCAACAGAGACGCTGCTACTACTGGAACTAGGGGAACTAGTAGATGTGACACTCCCCAAAACGAAGATTGTTTCGTTAGTTGACAGAGGAGAACGGGTTTGCTGGAGGATGGAGGCGAGGAGTTGAGGATAGCGTTTTTCCAAGTCGGCGACTTTGGCTTTTGCGCCCCAACGAGCATAGCCATAGTAGGCTTCAATCATGTATTCCTGGGCAATGCGCTTTTTGTCCCAATCTAGATAGAATTTGGCTGCCAGTTCATTGGCTAAGGCTTCTTCGTTGATAAACTGATGTGCTTTAGCAAGAGTTATAGCTTGGTCATAACACTCACTGGCGGCGACTTTTTCACCCAAAACTCGATGACGTTCAGCCTCAACTAGATACCATTTATGTAAATGATTCATCGGGGCATTTTGCGCCCATTGATGGAGAGCAGTTTGATGAGTTATGGCAACAGCAAGCAGCTTTGCTTGTTCTGCATCTGGCTGGGTGGGGAAGAGTGCCAGATGAGTTAGCGCAGCATAAAAATGGAAAATAGAAGTAAAAAACATTCCCGATACTGCCATCAAATAAGACTTGACTGAGGTGATGTAATCGAGGGCAGCCTGATAATTGCCAAAGTAGTAGGCAAGCAGCAGTTTGTAGATGTAGACAATGGCAATGGAGGTAAGATCGTTATCTTGCTGGTGCTTCGGCAGCATTAGCGTCTCATCATAGATAGTGCCAGTTAAGCAATCTGGTTGGCTTACCGTTTCTCTCAAATGCTCCAGCGTTTGCCGCACCATATCCGAATAAATATGCGCCGAATCTTGTTTCATCTGAGCTAGGACAGCATTGTAAGCAGCCAATTCGGATGACAACGCGTCCACCTCTACACCTGCGAAAAGCGCATTACAGGCGTAAGCTGCTATGTTGTAGCCAGCGTAGAGAAAATCGCCTGTTTCTATGCCAGTGGTGTAGCCATCTTTCAGTGTCGGTAATGTTGCCAAGACTGCTTGCTGGTGATGTTGGATGAAAGATCCAAACAAGTTTAGAGCGAGGGACTTCATAGACTGAGCATTCAACCCCTCTAGCAACGAGAGCGCTAATCTACCAAACTCGTAGCCTGTTTCGACTTTGCCCAAAAAGGCACATAGGATCATCCCATGAAGCCCATATCCTACCGTCGAGGCGGGGGCATTGCCAAACTGGAGCGACAACTTCACCATCGTTGCGCCCAAGAGAGGCAGTAATCCGGGCATTCCCAGCAACACTGGTGCAAACAACACTCCTAATAGTTGCATCGCAGCGATCGCGGTGGGATCGCTCATCCTGGGTAAATTAACCAGGGTAGATGGATTGTTACCCCTTTGAAGATTTACAAGGTCTTGTAGCACTTTGTTGATTTGGGCTTCATCGGCTGCAATCGGCAGATCGACCCCTAATTGACTCAGTGCATCTCTTCCCACTGCGATCGCCTCTAATATTTGGCTTTGGGCTGTTTGTGCAGCGATTTGAATTTCGTAGATTTTAACTTTGTCTAAAATGGTCTGAGCTTTTTGCAACACTAATGCGGCCAGCTGTTCCATCTCCTCAAAGTCACCATTCAAATAGCTAGCTTCAGCAGTGGTAATATACAGATTCAGAGTCAATTCATACTGATGTTGCCAGCAGTCTGGCTGTAATAGCTTCATCCCGGTTTGGAAATAAACTCTTGCTGCGGCGTAGGCTGTCGAATTTCTCGCCTTGACTCCAGCTTTGAAGTTCAGTTGAGCAAGTACTTCTCGTTCGCTCACTTGAGTAATTAACTCTTGTCCTAAATTCAAATGCAGGACAATATCAAATAGTTTTTCCTCAAGCTCAATCTCGGACAAGTTTTGTCGCAATAACTGTCCAATTTGGAGATGAGTTGCTGTTTTTTGCTCATCGGGAATTAGGGAATAAGCCGCTTGTTGTACTCGGTCATGTAAAAATTTGTATGTAACAGTCTCTTGATTTTCTTGAGTAACTACAAGATTATCTTGCCCAACATAAAACTTATAAACATCACCAATTGGTAAAATCAATCCTGATTGTAATGCTTTCCACAAAGCAGCAGCTGTCTCAATTTGCGATTGTTCGGAAATAATTGCCAAAGTTGCTAAATCAAACTGGTTGCCAATACAAGCAGCTAACTGCAATACCTCTTGAGTTGATGGCGGTAGTTTTCCTAATTGCAATGCCATAAAGGCCACAATGTCATCTGTAACCGCTTGAATTGTCACTTGGGCAATATCAAATTGCCAACAGCCGAACTCCAAATCAAATTGAATCAGATTTTCTTGATGCAGTGCTTTGAGAAACTGGGTTACGAAAAACGGATTCCCTTTGGTTTTCTGATAAATTAATACGGAAAGAGTCCATGCCAAACTTTCTGGACATTTCAATGTGTCAGCAACTAGCTGATTTACTCGATCTTGACTCAGTGGTGCTAAAGTAATCTTATTAATCGTTGCTTGAGTTTTTTGAATCTCACTCAAAGTCAACATGAAGGCATGTGCTGGATTGACCTCGTTATCACGGTAAGCACCAATTAATAAAAGATGACCTGTATCAGCCATTAATATCTGCATTAATTTTAGTGATGCTGAATCTGCCCATTGCAAATCATCTAAAAACATCACTAATGGATGTTCTGGCTTGGTAAAAACTTGGGTAAATTTTTGAAACAATAAATTAAATCTATTTTGTGCCGCCGTTCCTGATAACTCTATCGCTGCTGGTTGTTCACCAATAATTGTTTCTAATTCGGGGATGACTTCAATAATTACCTGTCCATTTTCGCCAACTGCCTCTAAAATTTGGTTTTTCCATTGCTGAATTTGTGCGTCACTTTCGGTTAACAATTGCCCGATTAAATCTCGAAATGCTTGCACAAAAGCACTCAAGGGAATATTTCGTTGAAATTGATCGAATTTACCTTTGATAAAATAACCCCGTTGTCGGACAATCGGTTTATGAACTTCATTGACAACCGCAGTTTTACCAATTCCCGAAAAACCAGCTACCAGCATCATTTCTACGCCCCTATGTCCCTCCTTATTAAGGGGGGATTCAGGGGGGTTAGCGACTCTTTCAAATGCTTGAAGTAAGGTTTCTACTTCGGTTTCTCTGCCATATAATTGATCGGGGATGAGGAAGCGATCGCCCACATCCCGTCGCGCAATTGGGAAACTTTTAATTTCACCAGTTTTATTTAGCTGATATAAACAATCTTCTAAATCAAATTTCAGTCCCAATGCACTCTGATATCTATCTTCAGCATTTTTCGCCATCAATTTGCTGACAAGATCGCAAAGGACTTGAGGAATCTCTTTTCCCTTGACCCTTTCCCTTAAATTGGGTGCTGGTTTAGCAATATGACAATGCACCAACTCCATCGGATCTTTTGATGAAAATGGTAGTTCTCCTGTCAGTAATTCGTAGAAAGTCACACCCAAAGAATAAAAGTCAGTGCGGTAGTCAATCCCCCGATTCATTCTTCCTGTTTGTTCTGGGGATATATAAGCGAGTGTTCCTTCTAAGACATTGGGATTGATGAATGTTTGGGTTTCTCGTGGTAGCAGAGATGCAATACTGAAGTCAATTAATTTAACTTGTTTGGTTTCGGGGTTAATTAAAATATTGCTAGGTTTAATATCTTTATGAATAATCCGCTGACGATAGAGAATATCTAAAGCATTGCACAGTGCGATCGCAATCTCTAAAAACTCTTGACCAGACGCGATATATCGCGTCTGGTCAGAGGTGAAATAATCTTTAAGAGAAATCCCCCCAAAATCTTCCATCACCAGCGCATAGCCATTTTGGTATGGTTCCAGGCTGTAAGTGCTGATAATCAAAGGTGAGTTGAGATTTTTGGCAATGGTGTACTGATTGCGAAACTGCACCAATTCACTGAAACTCGGATATGGATTCTTCAGCAGTTTAATCACTACTGGTAATGAGTCAGTTTCTCGATAACCACGATAAACCACGGTTCTGGAACCATTGTAGAGTTCTCCACTCATGCGATATCCGGTAATACTGGCTAGATTGCTTACCATACTGCTAAATTCTGAAGACTTTCAGATTTAGTGTTCCCAGATATAGCCCTACTTCATCATTCGTGAGAGGTTCAGATCCCCGACAACTTTTACGAAGTCGGGGATCTTGTTGTTCAATAATTTATACCGGAAATTCAATGATGAATTCTGTACCTTCACCTAAAACCGAGTTACAACTCAATTTTCCACCGTGAGTTAATTCGACAATTTGCCGAGCGATCGCTAACCCTAACCCTGTACCTTTACCAACAGCTTTTGTAGTAAATAAATGGTCAAATATTTTTGATTTGACTGATTCACTCATTCCCTTACCATTATCAGCGATCGCAATTTTAACTAGATTATTTTCGATTGATGTTGTAATCGTAATGCAGTTAGGATTGGCTTTAATTTCTTCAAAACTGCGTCCGGTATTAGATTCATCTAAGGCATCAATGGCATTTGCGATCAGATTCATAAATACCTGATTTAATTGACCGGGGAAGCATTGAATTTGAGGTAAATTACTGTAATTGGTGACAACTTCAATTGCTGGACGTTGTTCATTAGCCTTGAGACGATGTTTCAAAATTAAAATCGTGCTATCAATACCTTCATGAATGTTAAATGGCACTTTGTAGTCTTGATCGGCACGAGAGAAAGTTCTTAAACTGGTGCTGATGTTCTTTAGCCTGTCGCACGCCATCGACATAGAATCAATCATCTTGGGTAAGTCTGATAAGCTATAATCCAAGTCGATTTCTTCGGCATGGTCTTTGATTTCCTCACTTTTGTTGGGTAAACTTTTTTGATATAGTCCGAGATGTTCAACAATATCAGCTAGGGTGGGTTTAGCTTGTTTTAGACTGGCAGCAATAAAACCCAAAGGATTATTCATTTCATGGGCTACCCCTGCGACTAAATTACCCAACGCAGACATTTTTTCACTCTGCACTATTTGTAATTGGGCGTTTTGCAGTTCTTGCTCTGCCCGTTTGCGATCGCTAATATCCAAATATAATCCATCCCAAACCATAGAGCCATCGGCAAATCTTTGGATTTGAGATTCCCCATGAATCCACTTGATAATTCCTGATGGGGTGATAATTCGCCCTGACCAGTGCCAGGGAGATTCGGTTTGAATGGTGTGAGTTTGGGACTGTAGAAAACTTGCGATGTCATCTGGATGCACCATATTGGTGAAAAACTGCCAATTGGACATAGCTTGCTGTGGGGTAATTTCTAGCAAGTTGTAACAATTTGCACTAATGTAGCTCAACGATATAACCCCATCGGCACTCATGGGATATTGAAAAACTACCCCAGGCACATTGTCTACCAAGCTATGGAAGCGATAGTTACTCGCACTCAATGAGTTCAGTGATTCCTCTAGCTGTTGGGCATAGTTCTGCGATCGCTCATACAATTGAGCATTTTCTAGGGAAATCGCCGCTTGAGCGCAAAGTAAATTGAGTAGTTCGACGCGATCGCTTGTGAACGCCCCCGTTGCTAGATTATTTTCTAGATATAAAATGCCCATCAACTTCCCTTGATGCAAAATCGGGCTACACAAGATACTCTTGGGCTGCTGACGGATGATATAGGGGTCATTAGCTAAGGTGCGATCGGTACTTGCATTCACCAGCACAGCAGTTTGCTTGTCATGCAAGACTTTGTAAATCAGTCTGTGGGGAATGTCCTGGCTATCTTCAATGGGAATACGCTGCAAGACAACTGGCTTTGAACCTGTGGTAATTGACCCTTTGATTAACAGGCGCGAGTCTCGCATAAGCATGAACACGCATTTATCAGCCCCCGCATTTTCGATGACGATCTCAAGCAACGATGAAAGTAGATTTTCCAGTTCGATTTCACCGGAAATAGTATGAGAAGCTTTGAGAATAGTAGCTAAATCTAAAGCCAGAGAAACATTACTACTCGATATGGCCGAACTGGTGGAGGTGACACTACCCAATGTGAACAGAGTTTCGTGAGTGGAGAGAGGAGAACGGGTTTGCTCTAATATAGGTCTAAGTAGTTGCGGATAGCGAGCTTCTAGGTCAGCGACTTTGGCTTTTGCACCCCAACGAGCATAGGCATAGTAGGCTTCAATCATGTAGTCCCCAGCAATGCGCTGTCTGCCCCAATCTAGGTAGAATTTGGCTGCCAGTTCGTTAGCAAGTGCTTCTTCTTGGGTATATTCGTTGGCTTTGGCTAGAGTTATCGCCTTGTCGTAAAACTCAATTGCTTCGGCTTTTTGTCCTAACACTCGACATTTTTCTGCCGCTACCAAATCAACCTTATGTTGATAATTCATGGGTGCATGATACGCCCATTGCTGTAACTTGGTTTGATTTTCTATGACACCCTGCAATGCTTCTGATGTTTCATCTAACTGTGGATTTAATTGTGCCAGAGTTAGCAGAGAATCATAAAGATAAAATACTGGTTCGCTGACTAATCCCGCACCAGCCATAAAATAGCGCCTGACTTCAATAGCATGATTTTTCGCTGGCTCAATTTCTCCAAACAAGAAACAAAGCATTAGTTTATACAAATGGAAAATATACAATCCATATCCATCTTTGGCAGACTGTAGCTGCTGGAGAAATTCTGTTTCTTCAAGGGCTTTCCCAGACAAAAGGGTGGTATGTTCTGCAAGACCTAGCAGATTTAAAACAGGTTGCCAATAAATCCGGCAATAATTTGCGGTTGTTAATTGATTTAATTGCGTCAAACTATGGCAGTAGGCGCAAATATCCTGCTCTAAGGTAGCCAAGGATTGACCACACCAAAAAGAATTGAGACAAAAACTGTGGCCATTGTACCCAGCAAATACAAGGTTTCCAAATTCTATGGCAGTGGTGTAACCCTCTTGCAACAGAGGTAGTGTTTCTTGAATGTGAGAGTTGCGGTGTACAATAAACAACCCCAAGAGCATCAAAACCTCTGTTTTACTTGCTTTGGCATCGAGTTTTGAGATAATCTGGAGTGCCAGAGAACCAAACTGTGTTCCTGTATCCACGACTTGGAAGAAATTGCAGAGAATATTGCCATAGTTCGTATAGCCGAAAGCAGAAATCGATGTGTTACCGTACTGAATCGAAAGTTTAACCGACAAAGTATTCAGCAATGGGAACAGCATTGAGCCAGTGAGGTAAGCGGCTGGGCTGATGATATTGACAATTTTAAGAGTACCAAGTTTTTCTGCATCTGTCATTTCAGGCAAGTTAACCAAATCGGCAATTTTTCTATTTCCAATGAGTTCCTCAATCTCTTGGATTTCCTGTTGAATATCTGATGGTGTCGGTGTTTCAGGAAAGGTGACACCAAGCTGTTGTAAGATTCGTTGGGCGATCGCGATCGCTGATGTCAGTTTACTTTGGGAAATATGAGATTGAATTTTCATACAGTAAACGTTGACTTTTTCAGGTAAGGAATGTGCCTGTTGAATGACAATATCAATAAACTGTTCCATCGCCTCAAAGTTACCGTTTAGCATTGCTACTTCCGCAGCTAATTCATATAAGGCGAGGGTCATTTCATACTGCTGCTGCCAAGTATTTTCTGCCAACAAAGACAATCCCACTGTCGCATATTCACGCGCTGCTTGATAGGCGGTTGAAGTTTTAGCTTTGCGACAGGCAATTAAATTGAGCCTAGCTAATTCTTCTTGTTGAGTTAGTTGGGTAATTAAAGCAGTTCCGTGATTTAATTGATTGACGATTTCAAAAATCCGGTCAACTCTAGCTTGTGCGGAAATCTGTTGTAGAAGCAGTTGTCCGATTTGGTAATGAGTCGTTTGTTTTTGGTCATCGGGAATTAGGGAATAGGCTGCTTGTTGAACGCGATCGTGTAAAAATTTGTAAGAAACTGTCATTTGTCCATTGTCATTGGTCATTTGTTTTTGACTATCTACTAATGACAGATGACTAATACTTCTCTGCGAGACGCTACGCGAACGACTACGCTCAGTACAAGTGACTAATGACTCTTGTTGATAAAACTTATAAACATCACTGAGCGGTAAAATCAAACCTTCTTGCAATGCTTTCCATAAATTGGCTGCGGTTTCTACTTCTGAGTGTTCTGAAACAATTGCTAATGTTGTTAGATCGAACTGATTGCCAATACAAGCGGCTAACTTCAGAATATTCTGGGTTGCTAAGGGTAACTTCTCTAACTGCAACGCCATAAATTCTACAACATCATCGGTCAAGGCTTGTTGATTAATTTTGGACAGATCGCATTGCCAACAGCCTAACTCCAAGTTAAACTGAATGAGATTTTCTTCGTGTAGGGCTTTGATAAATTGGGTGGCAAAAAATGGGTTGCCTTTAGTTTTTTGATAGACTAATTGTGAAAGGGGTAATGCCAAATTTTCGGTAATTTTTAGGGTATCAGCGACTAATTGATTGATTTGGGATTGACTCAGGGGTGTTAAAGTAATAGTATTAATGGCTGCTTGATTTTTTTGAATTTCGCTCAAAGTCAACATTAATGGATGTGCTGGATTGACTTCATTATCTCGATAAGCACCAATGATGAAAAGATGACCTGTATCAGCCATTAATAGCTCAATCAACTTTAATGATGCTGAATCAGCCCATTGTAAATCATCTAAAAACATCACTAATGGATGTTCGGCGCTAGTAAAGACTTGGGTGAATTTTTGAAACAATAAATTAAAGCGATTTTGGGCTGCCGTTCCTGATAATTCTACTGCTGGTGGTTGTTCACCAATGATTTTTTCTAATTCGGGAATGACTTCAATAATTACCTGACCATTCTCTCCAACAGTTTCTAATATTTGATTTTTCCATTGCTCTAGTTGGACATCACTTTCGGTTAACAATTGCCCCATTAAATCCCGAAATGCTTGTACAAAAGCAGAGAAGGGAATATTGCGTTGAAATTGGTCAAATTTGCCTTTGATAAAATAACCGCGTTGCCGAACAATTGGTTTATGAACTTCGTTGACAACGGCGGTTTTCCCAATACCCGAAAAACCTGCTACCAGCATCATTTCTGTTGCACCAAGACTGACTCGCTCAAATGCTTGCAGTAAAGTTTCTGCTTCGGTTTCTCGTCCGTAGAGTTTGTCGGGAATGATGAAGCGATCGCAAACATCCCGTTGTCCAATCTCAAAACTTTGAATTTCACCAGAAACTTGTAGCTGATCTAAACAATTTTCTAAATCACACTTCAGTCCCAAAGCACTCTGATATCTATCTTCGGCATTTTTTGCCATCAATTTCATGACGATATCTGAAATCACCTGCGGAATCTCTTCTCTATCCCCTAAAAGTGGTGGAAGTTTAGCAATATGAGAATGTACCAACTCCATCGGATCGTTTGACGCAAAAGGTAACTTTCCTGTGAGTAACTCGTAGAATGTCACACCTAAAGAATAGAAATCTGTGCGGTAATCAATTCCGCGATTCATCCTCCCCGTTTGTTCTGGGGAAATATAAGCTAGTGTTCCTTCTAAGACATTGGGATTGATTAGTGTTTGGGTTTCTCGTGGTAGTAAAGATGCGATACTAAAGTCGATTAATTTAACTTGTTTGGTTTCTGGATTAATTAAAATATTGGCGGGTTTGATATCTTTATGAATAATCCGCTCTCGGTAGAGTATATCTAAGGTATTGCACAGGGCGATCGCAATTCGTAAAAACTCTTCTATAGATGCGATATGTGGCGTCTCTGGTGAGGTGAAATAATTTTTCAGAGAAATCCCCCCAAAGTCTTCCATCACCAGCGCATAGCCATTCTGATAGGCTTGGAGACTGTAGGTTTGAACGATTAGCGGTGAGTTGAGATTTTTAGCAATAGTATACTGATTGCGAAACGACAAGAGTTCATGGAAACTGGGATAAAGATTTTTCAGCAGTTTAATGACTACAGGTAATGAGTCAGTCTCTCGAACCCCTCGATACACTAGGGTTCTCGAACCATTGTAGAGTTCTTCGCTAACCTTGTATCCGCGAATATTGACAATAGTGCTAACCATGCTGCTAAATCTGTGAAACTTCCAGATTTAGTATTCCCAAAAAAGATCCCCGACTTCGCGCAAGTTGTCGGGGATCTGAGGACTAAACTAAACCTCATCTATCTTGAAACCTAGAGTTTTTTAAAAGATATATTTATGTAGGTTGGGTGGAGTGAAACGCAACCCAACATTACCACCTTATGTATGTTGGGTTACGCGATAGCGTAACCCAACCTACAAAACTACGGTTCTTAAGGTAGACGAGGTTTATAACGGAATTTCAATGAAAAATTCTGTTCCCTCTCCTAGTTTAGAAATGCAGCTTAACTGACCTCCATGTTTTTCTACTACAATCGAATAGCTAGTTGACAATCCCAAACCTGTAGCACTACCAATCGGCTTTGTAGTAAAAAATGGATTAAACATCTTATTTTGCACGGACTCGCTCATCCCTACACCGTTGTCTGCAATGCGGATTAGTACCTTTTTAGGTTCTAAAAATTCCGTCCGAATTATAATAGTAGGTGTGCGATTTACCTTTGATTCTTGTAAAGCATCAATGGCATTATTTATCAGATGTATAAATACCTGATTTAAGGCTGAAGCATAACAATTGACTAAAGGCAAATTTGCATATTCTCGAATAACTGTAATCTCGGAATGCTTGCTATTGTTTTTAAGTCGATGTTGCAAAATTAACAGTGTGCTATCAATACCAGAATGAATGTCTACTGATTTTATTTCTGATTCATCCAAACGGGAAAAATTTCGCAGTGACAGCACAATTTGACGGATGCGATCTGCTCCTATTCTCATCGAGGAGAGTAGCTTTTGTAAATCATTCACCAGAAATTCTAGTTCTATCTCGGTGATTTTTGCGGCAATCTCTGGCAATGGTTGCGGATAGTATTTCTGATATAAGTTATTTAATTCAATTAAGGAAGCAACATATTCACTGGCTGGTTCTAAGTTGCCATAGATGAAATTAATCGGATTATTAATTTCATGAGCAATTCCGGCAACTAGCTGTCCCAACCCGGACATTTTTTCAGCTTGAATTAGTTTGGCTTGAGTCGAGTATAGTTTTTCTAAGGTTGATTCTAGCTGAGTGTAAGAACGTGTGATTTCCTGGGTGCGTTCTTCGACTTTTTGCTCCAGAGTATGAGAATATTCCTCTAATTGGCGATAAAGTTGGGCATTTTCTAGAGAGATCGCTGCTTGAGTCGTGAGGAGTTTGAGAACTTGTAGGCGATCGCTCGTAAACGCTCCCACCGTCAGGTTATTTTCTAGGTACAAAATGCCAATCAATTTGCCTTGGTTGAGAATTGGCGCACAGAGAATACTCTTAGGTGAATGGCGAATAATATAAGGGTCAGCCGCTAGGGTTGGCTCAACTACTGCATTCTCAATTACAGTCAAGGTGAGGGTATTTTTGACCCGATTGATTAGGGTAACGGGTACTGTTTGACCATCATCAAAGGGCAGCGAATGCAAGAGAATAGCAGGTTGATCGAGTTGAGATAATGCCTCAATTACCCAGTGTGACCCGCATTTCTCACAAGCTTCAGGCGTTTGATAGAGCAGAGGGGCGGAGGGGCAGAGGGGCAGAGGGGCAGAGG
>NZ_NOLK01000015.1:0-86501 GCF_002245985.1 Nostoc sp. 'Peltigera membranacea cyanobiont' 232 | reverse complement strand
CCCCTTAACTGGCGGTTGGTTAGGTTGGCTAGGCTACGATGTGGCATGGGAAATTGAACAGCTACCCCATCATAAAATTGATCCCCTACCATTTCCTATAGCTTTTTGGTATGAACCAGATTGTTTTGCCGTTTTAGATCACGCTCAACAAATTCTTTGGCTAGCCGCCAGTGATGCAAGTAGACTTGATGAGTTACAGGATAAATTAGCAAAGAAAGACGTGGCGAAAGAATTCTCCATTTCTCCTTGTCCTCATATCCCCGTGTCTTCTTCGCCTCCTCTGTTTTTGACATCGCAAGCAGATTATGAAACAGGCGTAAACCAGGCAAAAAAATATATTCAAGCTGGAGACATCTTTCAGGCAAATCTTTCATTGCGATTTCAAGCCTCTACAACAGCTTCTGGTTGGGAAATTTATCAGGCTTTGCAAAAAATCAATCCTTCTCCTTTTGCCAGCTATTGGCAAACGCCTTGGGGAGAAGTCATCAGCTGTTCGCCGGAAAGATTGGTAATGTTGCAAAATCAGCAAGCCGAAACCAGACCGATCGCTGGAACGCGATCGCGTGGTGTCACACTAGAACAGGATATACAACTGGCAGAAGATTTACTCAGCAACACCAAAGAACGTGCAGAACACATCATGCTGGTAGATTTGGAACGCAATGATTTAGGGCGAGTTTGTGAATGGGGAACGGTTACTGTTGACGAATTGCTGACAATTGAGCGATATAGCCATGTGATGCATCTTGTCAGCAACATCAAAGGTACTTTAAAAGGCGAATGCCTACGGCACGGCGAAGCCGAACGCACAGCCATTGATTTGATTCGCGCCACGTTCCCAGGTGGCACAATCACGGGCTGTCCCAAAGTGCGTTGTATGGAAATTATTGAAGAACTAGAACCCGTTCGCCGCAGCTTGTTCTACGGTTCCTGTGGTTATTTAGATTGGCGTGGTCATTTAGATTTAAATATCTTAATCCGCACCCTGCTACTAGCCCCCGCATCTGGTGAAGCAGGGGAAGAACCCCTTCTTGGGTACTCAGCACTCAACACCGTCTGGGGACAAGTTGGTGCGGGAATTGTCGCAGACAGCGACCCTGAGAAAGAATGGTATGAATCTCTGCACAAAGCCCAAGCACAACTGGCAGCACTGAAAATACTAAATAATCAATAGGCAATAGTTTTCTTTCTAGTCCCTAATCCCCAGTCCCCAGTCTCTCATTTTCCCAGTTCTTGCGATCGCTCTGTGGCAGCTTTGACTGCTTCAATTAAAGCTGAACGAAATCCTGCCTGTTCTAGTTTGGCAATCCCCGCAATGGTTGTACCTCCGGGACTGGTAACGCGATCTTTGAGTTCTGCTGGGTGCATTTTAGTTTCATACAACAGTTTGGCTGTTCCTAGTACGGTTTGCAAGGCTAGTTGATTAGCAATTGCTCTAGGTAAACCTGCGGATACTCCCCCATCAGCAAGTGATTCTACTAGCAGTGCCACGTAAGCTGGCCCGCTACCAGATAACCCTGTGACTGCATCCATCAGCCCTTCTGACACTTCCACTACTTCACCCACAGCAGAAAAAACTTGTTGTGCTATTTGGTGATGCTTGGCATTGGTATATGCACCTGAACAAATGGCGGTAATTCCTGCTCCCACAGTGGCTGGGGTGTTGGGCATTGCTCTGATAACTGGCAATTGCACAAATGCAGCTTCTAGCTGACTTAAAGGCACACCCGCTAATATGGAAATAATTAGGGGTAATTGTTCTCTATTAATAATATCAATATTTGCTAATTCTTGAGCGATCGCGCTGAACACCTGCGGTTTCACTGCTAAAAAGACTACTTCTTTTGCTTGAGTGAAAACCTCACTATTATCTGTCGTCACTGCAACACCGTATTGCTGTTTCAAAAAATCTAGGCGTGAAGGTAGCGGTTCGCTAACTATGACTTCTGATGATTGATAAATTCCACGCGCGATAAGGCGGGATAAGAGCGCTTCTCCCATTACCCCACCACCAATTAACCCAAATTTTATAGTCATTATCGATCGTTAGTCATTTGTCATTAGTCGTTTGTCGTTTGTCATTTGTCACTATTATCAAAACCCAGGACAAATGACAAATGACAAAGGACTAACAACTAATTTAACTTTATTGTGCCATCCGGTTAGTTTCGTTACCCCAGGTTTGATTATTTGGAGAACCTGTAGGACGAGAGGGACGTGCTGGCGGTTGTGGTACTTCATGAAGAACGCCACCTTGGGTGCTAACTTGGACACAACTTGGCGTAAACAAGAAGATGCTCTCACCGATGCGCTCTTGATGTCCATCTAGCGCGTAAGTACCACCTGCAACAAAATCTACTGCTCGTTGAGCTTGATCTGGATCCATAATTGTCAGATTTAATACCACTGACTTCCGTTCTCGCAACGCTTGAATTGCCTGAGGCATTTCTTCAAAGGTGCGTGGTTCGAGGACTAAAACTTCCGAAATTCCGTTAATTGCTCCTGGCATACCAATCACATTCCCCATTGGCTTTGAACCTGCTGCGATATCATCTCCCATTGTAGGCACTGGTTCCCGCCAGCGTCGATTTTGAGCGGTTGCGCTCTCTTGTGGGGCTGGGGGTTGGGGATTTTCTTGCTGATACAGATTTTGGTAATTATTATTGTCTGTTTCTGGTTCTTCTTCGTAATACTCATATTCCACTTGCTCATTTAGACCTACAAAGTCTCTGAGTTTGGAAAAGATGTTGTTCATTGTGTGTGTACTCTCCTGGTGCGAATAGCCTGTATTGACTTGGCTTAGGATTTATTGAGATCGGAGCGATCGCTACATCGGTGGATACTTCAGCAAGTCTTTTGCTATTTGTAACCCATACTACTGGTTTTGGCGATGAACTGACTACTTTTTGGAAAGGTCTGTGCATCGCCTAAACATAATAATGAGTCAAGATTATATCCTAAGGTTTGTCCGAAGGAAAGCTCTTTTTATCCCATTTCCCCTTGACGATTGCTCTTGTCAATACTATATCCTTTGTTTCTAATTGCACCAGTCTCTTACAAAATTCTTGTCATCAAATCCCGATCTCTATTAATACTGACCTGGAAGGCTGACGATCGAGGGCTAAGAGCGATCGCCAAACAATATTGTTCCTAATCGTACCATCGTTGCGCCTGCTTCCACTGCTAGTTCGTAGTCGCCTGACATACCCATAGATAGGTGCTGCATTTTAATGTGCGACCAGTTTTGCTCCTGGATTTCCTTTGCTAGCTCACGATTGAGATTAAACACATTCAAAATTTCCGGATCTTTTAATCCTGAAGGTGGAATTGTCATCAAACCTTGAATTTGTAAACTTTTGTATTGATCTAGTGTAGGTAAATCAGCCAAAAGTTCTGGCACACTCCAACCAGACTTGTTAGGATCTGGGAGAATTTTCACTTGCAGGCAAACCTGGGGACTCACTCCTAGCTGTTGGGCTAATTGATCTAAGCGCTGTGCCAGTTTCAAGTTATCCACGGAGTGAATCCAAGGGAATTGTTCGATGGCTTTTTTGGCTTTATTGCTTTGTAAATGTCCAATAAAGTGCCAGGTAATATCCAGTAAGTCTTGCAACTCGGCTTGTTTGCTGGCAGTTTCTTGGATGCGACTCTCCGCAAAATCACGAATTCCTGCGGCATAAGCAGAGCGAATGGCCTCGACAGGAACTTGTTTGCTAACAGCAATCAATTTGACTGAAGTTGGTAGGGAGGAGCGAATGGAAATAATACGTTCAGAAATCGAACTGCTCATTGGAAGGTGCGTTGGAAAACACTCTGAAGCTGATCGTACTCCTGAGAATGTCCACTGCGCCGCAGGGTACGTAAGCGATTTTCCAACATCATTCTCGCCTCAGTCCGTCCTATAGGCTGGAATTTAACACCTTTAACGTCATTTGCGACCAAAAAAAACAGGCGCTGGGCATAAAGCGTGGTGAACAAATCCTGGTTTTCATCAACCATACAGATTTTGTAGAGTAAACCCCAAGTTGGATGGTTTATGTAAGTTTCTGCGTTTTCTGGATTCATTTAAGAGTCAAGGTGTAGTCAAGGTGGGAGTATGTATATCTTTTCGCAGTGAATTCCAAACATTCAGACGATAATACCAACATTCGTCAGAATATTTGCTTAAAATGCAAAACTGCGGTTACGAAGACCTCGATCTAGTTTCTAATTGGCAGATGAAGCTAGTGGTAGTGAAGCGAAATGGTACAACAGAAGCCGCAAAGCGTAGATTCACAGAGTAGAGGCTGGTTGAGAAACATCACCATCTGCTTTGGTGACTTCAATTTACCAACTTGTGGAAACAAGGCACAAATAGTGCCGATCCTCTTGTTGAAAGTTCGGTGTAGCAAGGGAAAACACCCTTTGAAGTTCCCAACGGCAATAGCGAACTTTTCAACTTCTTTCCATACTGCCACAACTGTGGCTAATTGGCACAAAATAGATAATGGGATTGGGGACTGGGGACTGGGGACTGGGCGCTGAAATTCTTCTTAAATACCTAATACCCAATACCTAATCCCCAATACCCAATACCTAATCCCTAACGAAGTTGACAAAAGACTCGTTAGTATAGTAAACAATCTGGTTGCAAATGTGATTGAGTGAATTATCCTGCACCGTCTCCAGAACTTGACTTAGGGTCTATATTTCCCTTTGATCTGGATCAGTTTCAAAAAGAAGCGATCGCGTCCCTAAACGCCGGACGCTCCGTAGTCGTGTGTGCGCCCACAGGTTCGGGCAAAACATTAGTTGGGGAATACGCCATTTATCGCGCCCTGGCGAGAGGGAAACGTGTATTTTATACCACTCCCCTGAAGGCGCTGTCGAATCAAAAATTACGTGACTTTCGAGAAAAATTCGGGTTTGAGCAAGTCGGACTGTTAACTGGAGATGCCTCCATTCACAGGGATGCACCGATTTTGGTGATGACTACAGAAATTTTCCGAAATATGCTCTATGGCACACCGATAGGGCAAGTCGGCATCTCATTAGTAGACGTGGAAGCGGTAATACTTGATGAGTGCCACTACATGAACGATCGCCAGCGCGGTACAGTTTGGGAAGAATCTATCATCTATTGTCCTCGGGAAGTGCAACTGGCAGCCCTCTCTGCAACGGTTGCCAACAGCGATCAACTTACTGATTGGCTAAATCGCGTTCACGGCCCAACTGACCTGATTTACTCCGATTTTCGCCCAGTTCCCTTAGAATTTCACTTTTGCAATCCTAAAGGGTTATTTCCCTTGCTGAATGATAGCAAAACTAAAATTAACCCCCGTCTTCTTCAGAAAAAAAAGGGGAAAGGGGGAGAAAGGGACAGGGGGAGAAGTGGCAGACCGGAAGCTCCTGGCATAATTTATACCTTGAGCCAGTTAGAGCAACGGGATATGCTACCAGCTATTTACTTCATCTTCAGCCGCCGGGGATGTGATAAAGCGGTGGCAGAAGTGGGTGATTTATGGCTGGTAAATAATGAAGAATCCCAAATTTTACGGCAACAGATTGATGACTTTTTAGCCCGCAATCCCGAAGCCGGACGTTCTGGACAAATTGCCCCCCTGTACCGGGGAATTGCTGCCCACCACGCCGGAATTCTGCCTGCATGGAAAGCACTGGTAGAAGAACTATTTCAGCAAGGGCTGATTAAAGTAGTATTCGCCACTGAGACACTGGCTGCGGGAATTAATATGCCCGCCCGAACAACGGTAATTTCTACCCTTTCCAAGCGGACTGACACCGGACACCGCCTATTAAATGCTTCCGAATTCTTGCAAATGGCCGGACGGGCAGGCCGTCGGGGGATGGATAAACAAGGTCATGTGGTGACAGTCCAAACACCCTTTGAAGGAGCCAAAGAAGCGGCGTATTTGGGAACATCCAAGCCAGACCCCCTCGTAAGCCAGTTTACACCCAGTTATGGGATGGTACTCAACTTGCTGCAAACCCACACCCTAGACCAAACCAGGGAACTGATAGAACGCAGTTTTGGGCAATACATGGCCACCTTGCATTTAAGGCCAGAATACGATGAGATTGCCGAACTAGAAAAACAATTAGCTCAACTACACGAGCAAATCGCCGCAGTTGATGAAAATGAACTGGCTATTTATGAAAAATTGCGGCAACGCTTGAAAGTCGAACGTCAGATATTAAAAACCCTGCAAGAGCAAGCGCAGGATGATAGACAAGAAGAATTGGGGATGATGTTGGACTTTGCAGTGTCAGGAACTCTGTTAAGTCTCAAGGGCAAAAACATTACAGTATCTTCACCAGTAACCGCAGTGTTGGTGGGAAAATCGCCTGGTTCTGGTCAAGCTCCTTACTTGGTATGCTTAGGGCATGATAATCGCTGGTATGTGGCAACCACAGGGGATGTAGTCGATTTGTATGCTGAACTGCCGCGAATTGAAGTGTCACCGGATATACTACCACCGCCAGAGATGCCCTTGAAGCCCGGACAGTCGCGGCGTGGGAACGAAGAAAGCTTTGCGATCGCAGTGCGTATTCCCAATCCGATAGAATCTTTGCATCTGGCACCAGAAGTAGCAGAACAACTCAGCCGCACTACTGCTGTCCAAGAGCAATTAGAAGCTCATCCCCTACATCAATCAGGCAATGCTGCCACCCTTTTCAAGCGTCGCGCCAAATATGTCGAACTAGAAGCCGAACTCGAACAGGTACAAGGGCAAGTAGAGCAGCAGTCACAACGTCATTGGGAAGAATTTCTCAATTTAATCTTAATTCTGCAACACTTTGGCGCTTTAGATAACTTAGTGCCCACGCAATTAGGGCGAATTGCTGCCGCTATTCGAGGTGAAAATGAGTTGTGGCTGGGTTTAGTGTTCGCTAGTGGTGAATTGGACAATTTAGATCCCCACCATTTAGCCGCCGCCGCCGCCGGTTTGGTGATGGAAACGCCCCGTCCAGATAGCAAGGTGAACTTTGAGCTTAGTAATGAAGTGGGAGAAGCCTTAGCAAAATTGCGGGGAATTCGTCGCCAAATGTTCCAACTACAACGGCGGTATAATGTGGCACTGCCTATATGGTTGGAGTTTGAGTTAATTGCCATAGTAGAACAATGGGCGCTAGGAATGGAGTGGACAGAACTCTGCGAAAACACCACCTTAGATGAAGGCGATGTGGTGAGAATTCTCCGCCGGACGTTGGATTTATTATCACAAATACCCCACGTTCCCCATTTGCCAGACTCTTTCCAGCGTAATGCACATCGGGCAATGCAGTTGATTGATAGATTCCCTGTGAATGAGGTGGTTGAATAAAGAACAGGTTCTTATGAACAGAAAGTCTTTAATAATTGCTTTGCGTCTTTTTCTCTCAGATTGACCCAAAAGTAGATGTTTTAGGGGCAATTCATGAATTGCCCCTACAAACTGTCCCAAGAATGAATTTAAATTTAATAGTAGTGGTACTTAGTTAAAAATGCTTTTTTGGTTTCGTATATCTTCTATACGTAATTAATCACATGTATTTAACAGAAGTTGTAGTCGCTATAAGCGCTATTCAACCTTAGTACACCAAGTTTCCAGTACCGCGCAACTGACGCAAAGAATTTACGCACAATGGACAGTCGCAGCCAAATGTCTTAATTGCAGCATCACTTTCCTCATCAGTAAAGTTCAACATAGCAATATTCTTATCTGATACTGATGTGACAATGGTCGAGGAACGTGCAGATGAGGTATACGGTACCTTTCTCTCTGAATCTCGAATGCACACAAAATCTGTTCCACCATGTGGGTTAGTGATACAGGTACGACCGTCTTGTGTGTGCATCAATCGCTGTGTAATACTACCACTAGCATGGGCAGGATGAAATGCCACCAGTGTAGACATCATCGACACAAAGATTGAGGAAGTGGAAAGCAAATTCAGAAGAATCTTTTTGTTCATAGATTTCCTTGAGAAAATTGTCTACTAGTTTAGGGTATTCGATTCAGTTTCAAACTTCAAGTGAATTTTCCCTAAGAATAGCTAGCTTGACACTTATTATCCAAGAAAGTTCCATATCGACTCAGTTTGATTGCAAAGTAGTTGTAACAGCAGAATTAAGCAGTAAAACTAGGCTTGAAGTCTGATTTTAATATCTAAATTGTGTACTTCAGCAAATTTAAATCTGCTGTCAGCAAGTGGGCATGAATAATTAAAGGTTAGTGTTAAGGGCTGGAGCAACTTAACCAGAAGCAATTTAATTAATTTTATATTGCATATTATAGTTTGATTTATTATTGCCTGCTTACTTGTATTCCTAAGATAGTGATTGTTTGCTTGATGTAAGTATAAGAGCTTAATTAAATTAAAGCTCGTAGTCCTCTAGCCCTTTAAAATCTGATGCAGAGCGATATAACGCTCACTAGGAGCAAAAGTTATATCTTAAGATTCTTCTATAGAATCGAGAACCATTATCGCTATTTTTACAACATTTAAGCTCTAATTTGAATCAAAATATAGCATAAATATTTAACCCCAAAGCTGATATAGATTCTCATTCTTAAATACTTAACTTGTAAAAACATATTTTTTTTATTACATTTAGAAAAAGGCTCATATATCAAGTAATTTACTAGCCTCAACACAAAATATGAAGCAAAAAGTACATTCAGAATCTTCAGGTTGTTCCAACTGTGAACACGACCATCATGAGAATCATAACCATGCTCATAATCATGATGAGAATCATAACCATGACCACAATCACGATGGTGGTGGAGAATTAAATCTAAAAAATGAAATATTGCCTTTGGTAGCGATTTTAAGTTTATATGCGCCTGGTGTTATTTTTGAAAATCAATTACACAATACATTCTACTCAATAGGTGAATATCTACTTTTCATCCCTGCCTATTTATTAAGTGGATGGAGTGTTTTAAAAACTGCTGGGCGTAATATACTCAAAGGAAGAGTATTTGATGAAACCTTTTTGATGACAGTAGCGACACTAGGAGCGATCGCAATTCATAAATTGCCCGAAGCTGTCGGAGTTATGCTATTTTATAAAATTGGCGAATTATTCCAAGATATTGCCGTCAGTCGTTCTCGTAGTTCCATCAAAGCTTTATTAGAAGTACGTCCAGACTATGCAAATATCCAAATAGAGGGGGAACTAAAAAAAGTCCCACCAGAGACAGTCAATGTTGGGGATATCATCGTCGTCAAACCTGGAGAAAAGATTCCCTTAGATGGCGAAATTATAGATGGAAATTCGCAAGTTGATACATCTGCATTAACTGGAGAATCTGTACCGCGAACAGTGAGGCTGGGTGAGACAGTTTTGGCTGGAACGATCAATAAAATGGGTGTTCTCAGCATTAGAGTCACAAAACTCTTTGATGATTCTTCCATTGCCAAAATTTTAGATTTGGTGCAAAATGCCAAAAGTAAAAAAGCAGAAACAGAAAAATTTATTACTAAATTTGCTCGATATTATACGCCAATAGTAGTTTTTACATCTCTAGCAGTTGCAATATTACCGCCTTTATTTCTTACTGGTGCAAGTTCTTCAGAATGGGTTTATCGCGCTCTAATTTTGCTAGTTATCTCCTGTCCCTGTGGACTTGTTATCAGTATTCCGTTAGGTTACTTTGGAGGTGTTGGAGGTGCAGCTAAACGTGGTATTTTAGTTAAAGGCTCTACTTTTTTAGATACTCTAAACGAAGTTAATACAGTTGTGTTTGATAAAACTGGAACATTAACTCAAGGCGTATTTAAAGTAGTAAAAATAGTACCACAAAATGGCTACAATGAGCCAGAATTGTTGCAATTAGCTGCCAAAGTAGAATCGCACTCAAATCATCCCATCGCTCAATCTATCCTTAAGGCCTATGGTGGAAAGATTGATGATTCTGAGGTGAGAGATTATGAAGAGATTGCAGGCTATGGAATTAGAGCCAAGATTGAAAATAGGGTAGCGATCGCGGGTAGCGATCGCCTACTCCACAGAGAGAATATTGCTCATGATAATTGCCAGCTAGAGGGAACAGTTGTTCATTTAGCAGTGGATAATATTTACGCTGGGTATATTGTCATTGCTGATGAACTCAAAGAAGATGCGAGACAGGCTATTCAAACACTCAAGCGAATGGGTATAGAGAGAACAGTAATGTTGACAGGAGATAATCAAGCGATCGCATCCCAGATTGCTCAACAGTTAGGCATAGATGCTTACGAAGCAGAATTATTACCTGAAGAAAAAGTCAATGCCATAGAGAAGTTACTCAGCACTGCCGGCAAGCATGGTAAAGTTGCCTTTGTTGGAGATGGCATTAATGATGCGCCAGTGATTGCTAGAGCCGATGTTGGTATGGCAATGGGTGGCTTAGGTTCAGATGCAGCTATAGAAACTGCGGATATTGTCATCATGACAGATGCGCCCTCAAAAGTGGCAGAAGCGATACAAATCGGTAGAAAAACGCGCACAATTGTTTGGCAAAATATCATTTTTGCCTTAGCAATTAAAGGTGTATTTATTGGATTGGGTATTTTTGGTATAGCGACAATGTGGGAAGCTGTCTTTGCTGATGTGGGAGTAGCTTTACTAGCAATTTTCAATGCTACTAGAGTGATGAAATAAAATTATTGGCAAATCGGGAATCAGTAATTGGGAATTTGTAGTAGTTAAAATTGAAGAGCTAAGAGTTGTTTCTTTAACGCTTCTCACTCTTAAGCCCGGATTTCTCACCAATGCTCAAAGCCTGTGCTTGTGCAGGGGAGCAGGGGAGCAGGGGAGCAGAGGAGAGTTCAATGTGCCAAGTTCAATCCCCTCCGCCCCTCTGCCCCTCTGCCCCTCTGCATTTCAAACTTGTGAGAAATGCGGGTTAAGCTGCTACCTAATACCCAGAATAGAACCAATGAATTCATCAATCAAAGGCATTGCTACAGCTACTTTAGCTCTACTACTAAATTATTCAGCAAATCCAGCCTTTGCACTACCACAAAAAATAAATCATCCAATTACTGTTGCTAAATCACAATTATTAACGGACACCTTGATTGTTCCTGGCGAACGAGTGGGGCCGATAACACGAACAACCACCAAGAAAGATTTAGTGAAGCTGTTTGGTGCATCCCATCTCGTTGATAAAACCATTTCTGGTGCTGAAGGAATAGGTAGTTTTGCAGCTACTCAGGTAAACCTAAATCAGGGGCGATGTCTAACGACAAGCTGCTCCGCATCTACGCTGCTAGTAGTTTGGAGTGATAATACTCGTAGTAAACCTCTAGATGTGCGTAACCTGGGTTCAGCTTGGAAAACCCGCGAAGGTATCGGTGTTGGAACTCCCTTAAGTGAGTTACGCAAGAAGTTAGGTAACTTTAAACTCTATGGATTAGCATGGGACTACGGCGGCACTATTCTGCTGGATAGTACCAAATTAGCCCGCTATCAGGGTAAAGTTATCTTGCGAGTAGATGCTGCTCCTAATGCTTACGAAAAGTTCGCCAATGATTATCAAGCAGTTTCTGGGGATAGTACTTTTTCTTCCAGCGATCGCCATTGGAAACCTCTGGGAATCAGGCTATCAGAAATAATCGTCGTTCTTAACTCATCAGAATAACTTTAAATAAAAATTAAGTCATCCTTACTAAAGAAGTGCGGGGTGTAGCAATGAATCTAGCTCAAAGAGAGAATTTCGATGGATATGTTTATGGAAGTGAGGAAGCAAATCATCAGAACAGATAACAGATTATCTAAAAATGAATTCCCAGGTAGAACCTGGGAATGAGTACAAAATTTTAACTTTTAACTCCTAACTCTTATTTCCCAAACCCTTTACCACGAGAGGTTGAAGGTAGACAAATGCAGTTTTCGAGTTGAGTAATCAAAGCCTCACGATCCAAATTTTGGCCAATTAGCACAAGTTGGTTTTTCAGTTGACCTTGCCAATCATCATCATCCAAGGTAAAACGTTTACCGCAAAGGTGGAAAATATGACGCTTCGGACTTTCGTCAAACCACATAATTCCCTTTGCCCGGAAGATATTTGAGGGTAGCTGGTTATCTAAGAAATACTGAAACTTCCTAATAGAAAAAGGCTTGTCACTTTGGAAAGAGATGGAAGTAAAACCATCATTTTCTAAATGGTCGGAATGATGGTGATGATCGTGGCGATCGTGGTCATGGTCGTGATGATCGTGACCGCATGTTGAGTGGTCATGGTCATCATGATGATCGTGATGGTCGCGATCGTGATGGTCGTGTTCATCCACCACTGTGTCAAAATATTTATCAGACTCAAACAGACCAACACTGAGAATTAAAGGAAGTGGCACTTGCGATCGCGTGGAGCGGATAATTCTTGCTCCTTCCTTAACTTCGTTAATTTTTCTTTCTAACTCATTCAAAGTGGCTTCATCAACTAAATCAGCCTTGTTCAGCACAATGACATCACCATAGGCAATCTGGCTGTATGCTGCCTCAGAGTTAAATAAATCTAGGCTATAATTCGCCGCGTCAACCACGGTAATAATCGAATCCAAGCGAGTTAAATCTCGCAATTCTGTGCCGAGAAACGTTAAAGCAACTGGTAACGGATCTGCTAATCCAGTTGTTTCTACTACTAGATAATCTAGATTTTCTTGGCGTTCTAAAACTTTGTAAACTGCATCTACCAAATCATTATTAATAGTGCAGCAGATACAACCATTATTTAGTTCCACCATGTTCTCACCAGTGGAAACAATTAGCTCGTTGTCGATGCCAATTTCGCCAAATTCATTCACGAGAACGGCGGTTTTCAAACCCTGTTGGTTGTTGAGGATATGGTTAAGTAAAGTCGTCTTGCCACTACCGAGGAAACCCGTAATAATTGTTACTGGCATTCCTTGTTTGGGCGTATCCATTGCCGAAGATTCGGGTGTAACTGCTGATTGCATAGCGCTGTTATCAAATAATCAAAAAATAGTAATGTAGCGCAGAGAGTCCATAAAACACTAGCATAGGGATGCTGGACTGCCATCCCAGCTGCTTTACCCTATTATTACGTATCTTCTTATTTCAGCATTACTCTGTTATGACCCTAACACTCTACAATACCCTCACCCGTCGTCAAGAACCGTTTGAAACAGTCGAGCCAGGCAAGGTTAAGATGTATTACTGTGGCGTGACGGTTTACGACTACTGCCATTTGGGTCATGCTAGAGCTTGCATCGTTTGGGACGTAGTGCGCCGATACCTCCAGTTTATCGGTTATGAAGTCCGATATATCCAAAATTTTACCGATATTGATGACAAGATTCTCAATCGCGCTCGTGTTGAACATTCCTCAATGGAAGTTGTAGCCGATCGCTTTATCAAAGCATATTTTGAGGATATGGCGCGGTTAGGAATTAAAGAAGCTGATGAATATCCCCGCGCCACCCACACAATGAATGGCATTCAACGGTTAATTCATGAGTTGGAAAATAAAGGTTTTGCTTACCCTGCTGAGGGTGATGTGTATTATGCAGTCCGGCAGTTTGCTGAGTATGGCAAGCTTTCAGGACGCAGGTTAGAAGATATGCAAGCTGGCAAAAGCGATCGCGTCAACGTAGAAGATCCAGAGTACCAGAAAAAGAAAGACCCCTTCGATTTTGCTTTGTGGAAAGCAGCAAAGCCGGGAGAGCCAGCTTGGGAGTCACCTTGGGGCGCAGGTCGTCCGGGGTGGCATATAGAATGCTCGGCAATGGTGCGCGATCGCTTGGGTGATACCATAGATATTCATGCTGGTGGTGCTGACTTAATTTTTCCGCACCACGAAAATGAAATTGCCCAATCTGAGGCTGTGACAGGAAAACCCCTGTCGCTTTATTGGTTACATAACGGCATGGTAAAGGTAGATGGTGAAAAAATGTCCAAATCTTTGGGCAACTTTACCACTATTAGAGACTTACTGGATCGAGGAGTTGACCCGATGGCAGTACGTTTGTTCGTGCTGACTGCTCAATATCGCACACCCATAGATTTTACCGACGAAGCGATCGCCGCAGCAACCAACGGTTGGCACACCATAAAAGAAGGTTTACTTTTCGGCTACCAATACGGTAAAAAACTAGGTTGGGATTTAGGGACTGGGGACTGGGGACTAGGGACTGGGAATATCCCAATACCCAGTACCCAATACCCAGTACCCAATCCCTATGTTGAACGCTTCCAGGAAACTGTGAATAACGACTTTAATTTTCCTGGTGGGTTAACAGTATTGTTTGAATTAGCCAAAGAACTGCGTCGTGAGGGAAACATTCTTGTGCATGAAGGGAAAACCGAAACTTCCCCTGAGGAGTTACAGCAGCAATGGCAAACTCTTGTCACATTAGCTGGAGTTTTAGGTTTAGAAGCCGAGATAGAAACCGAAGCTGACAAGAGTAATGGTTTAAGCGATGCGGAAATTGAAACGAAAATTCAGCAAAGGCAACAAGCACGTATTGCCAAGAATTTTGCCGAAAGCGATCGCATTCGTGACGAACTCCAAGCAGAAGGTATTACGCTAATTGATAGCCGTGATGGTACACGCTGGCACCGGAATTAGAAGGGACTGGGGACTGGGGACTAGGGAAGAGTTTTCCAATCCCCATTACCCATTCCCCATTACCCATTCCCCATTACCCAATCCCTTAAATTATGTGGTCTGAACTTAAAAAAGCGATCGCTAGTTTCGACATTCCTGCTGATTGGATCGGTATCAGAGCCGTAAAGGAGACTTCTACAACCCGTGCAGTCCGTGATGGCTTACCCCAGGTAAATGGCAAATCCTTCACTGTAGGAGCCATGCTGGAAGTTTTAGTCAACGGCTGTCTGGGTTATGCAGCAACCAACTCTCTGGAACTGTCTTCCCTACAAGCTGCTGCCGAAACAGCCTATAAACAAGCACTAGCAGCCAGTGAATGGTGGATACATCCCTTTCGTGAAAGTGAACGCCCTAAAGTCGTTGGTGAATATAAATCTCCATTTCTTGAACCATTAGATGCTTTAAGTCCAGGAGAAATCAACGATTTACTGGTTCGCATTTGCCAAACGCTGAAAGTTGACGACAAAATTGTGCAAACCATAGCCAGCGCTAGCACCATTGATAGAGAGTCTTGGTTTGTTAGCAGCAACGGCTCAGAAGTCTATCAAAAAACTCTATCTATAGGCACTCATTACGGAGCCACCGCCCAAGATGGCGTGGTTATACAGCAGCGCAGCAACAATGGTTCGCAAGCTAACTGTTACCAAGGTGGACTAGAACTATTAAAACAAGAAAACTTATGGCATCGGGTGCAGCAAATTGGCGAACAAGCAGTAGAACTTTTGACAGCAGAGGAATGCCCAACTACCCGTACCAATTTAGTTTTAGCCCCAGACCAAATGATGCTGCAAATCCATGAAAGTGTCGGGCATCCCCTAGAAATTGACCGAATTTTGGGAGATGAGCGGAACTATGCTGGTGGTAGCTTCGTTAATAAAAGTGATTTCGGCAACCTAGTATATGGTTCGCCACTGATGAATATTACCTTTGATCCCACCGTGGCTGGTGAATTTGCTAGCTATGGCTTTGATGATACAGGTGCAGTAGCAACGCGTGAGTATTTGGTTAAAGAAGGAGTACTCCAACGGGGTTTAGGCAGTCTAGAGAGTCAAGCTAGAGCAGGTGTAGCAGGAGTAGCCTGTGCCCGTGCTTCCTCATGGAATCGACCAGCGATCGATCGCATGGGCAACTTGAATTTAGAGCCTCTAAATGCAAGCTTTGAAGACATTATTGGCGGTATAGAACATGGCGTTTACATGGAATCTAACCGATCTTGGTCAATTGACGATCGCCGCTATAAATTCCAATTTGGTTGCGAGTACGCTAAATTAATTGAAAATGGTAAACTCACTAAAACCCTCCGCAATCCCAACTATCGCGCCACAACACCAGAATTTTGGCATAGCTTAATCCAAGTAGGAAATGCTGAAAACTGGCAAATGTATGGTACTCCTTATTGTGGCAAAGGAGAACCAAATCAGGCTATTTGGGTAGGACACGGTTCACCTGTTTGTGTATTTGCTAATGTCGAAGTTTTTGGTGGAGGAAGTTAAATAATTCGTAATGGGCTAACGCCCCGCTACGCTAACGTAATTCGTAATTCGTAATTCGTAATTGTGCGTTTTGCAAAGGGATTTAGCTCAAAAACAAAATGCGTCTGTCTAGTTATAGCGGGGGATTATAATTCGTCGAATAATTATGAATTGGTAATTACTAACTAAGTTGAAAAAGTGCAAATTCAGTAGCTAGTAGTTAAAAACTGGAAATTAAAAATATTTAACTTTTAATTAAAGAATAACTCCTAACTACTAAATTTTTCCCCTCATTATTCCCTATTAATATTTAATATCCATGAAAATTGAGGAATTATCTGCGTTAGAATTCAGCTTTAATCGACTGATTGAAACTCTACTTATAAAAAAAGCAGAAAATGAACAATTCACTGTGAGACTTAGTAGCGAAAGAAGTCAATTTACTCGTTTCAACCATGCAAAAGTGCGACAAACTGGCTGTGTTGCTGATGGTTGGATCGAACTGACTCTGATGGCAGATCAGCACAGCAGTATTCGGCAGTTTCCCTTTACTGGAAATTGGGAAATAGACTGGCAATTAGCATATTCTGCCTTGCAGGAACTACGCGATGAACTGATTCTATTACCCATCGATCCATATCTAGTTTTACCATCAGAAACTAATACCAGTCGCGAAGTACATTCGGGACATTTATTGCCAGAGGAAGCAGTAGTAACAAGTGTATTAGAACAAGTATCTAAATTAGATTTTACTGGTATATATGCAGGGGGAATAGTAACTAAAGGCTATGGTGATTCCAGTGGTCAAAAACACTGGTTTGCTACTGATTCTTTTAGCTTAGATTATTCTCTATTTTCTACCTTGGGACAAGCAGTTAAGGGCACATTTGCAGGAAGTGATTGGGATGAATCTGCTTATATAGCCAAAATCAGCGAAGCCAAAAAGCAACTCGAATTGCTTGCTCGACCAGTTAAAGAATTACCACGGGGACAATACAAAACTTATTTTGCACCTGCTGCTGTTGCAGATTTATTGCTGATGCTTTCTTGGGGAGCAGTAAGCGAAGCTGATATCCAACAAGGAAATAGCGCTTTAGCTGCTTTATCGCGTCAAGAAAAACAACTTTCGACAGCATTTAGTTTGAAAGAAAACTTTCAGCGCGGATTAGTACCGCGATTTAATGAATTGGGAGAAATGGCAGCACCGGAGTTACCTGTAATAGAAAAAGGACGTTTGGTAAACACTCTAGTGAATTCTCGCACTGCTAAGGAATATCAGAAAACTGCCAATGGCGCTAATAGTTCAGAGACTCTACGTGCGCCAGAAATTAGTCCAGGAAATTTAGGATTTGAGCAGATTCTTCCGAAATTGGATACAGGATTGTATCTATCAAATTTGCATTACTTGAATTGGAGCGATCGCCAAACTGGTAGAATTACAGGTATGACCCGCTATGCTTGCTTTTGGGTAGAAAATGGAGAAATTATCGCCCCCATTGAAAACTTACGTTTTGATGAAAGTCTTTATCGTTTCTGGGGAGAAAACCTAGTAGATTTGACCGATTTTCAAGAATTCATACCTGAAGTAGGTACTTATGAAAGTCGCCAACTAGGAGGTAGTTTAGTTCCTGGTATGCTAGTGGAAGATTTTACATATACTTTGTAATTGTCTTCTATAACAACACCCAATTTTGGTTAGAGACGTGAAATTTCACGTCTCTACAGCAAATTATCAAATCACCTATCTCTGTAAACTGCATTAATTACAATATCTTTGATACTCAGGTAAATAATTAATAGCAACGATAAAAATTGCCCAAATTGAAGAATTGGATCTAAGCGCCAACCTTGAAAAAACAAGATTGTTCCAATTAACAACATTATAATTGGCGTAAATATAAGTTGGATAATGTAAAGGGCTAAAGCCCAACCTCTAAGCCTAGTTCCACGTTGGGATAACCAAGCTACTGTTAAAATCAAGTAAATAATTGCCCAGAGCAAATAAATAATTCCCAGTAGACTACCTGAATTTACTCCAAAGTTAACTTGAGCGAAAGTAAGCATTTCTAAAAAATCCTGCTTAATTACAAGCCAAAATATTAAATCTATTACCAGTTAGCTTCCCAAAAAGTTTTGTTTAATAAAAATTGTTGGGTTAAGCAATAGCGAAACCCAACTTATAATTTTTCCTCATCTCTTATTAGAACCTCTATTTCTTTTTGTTAGGAGGTGAATTGCGCTGTGTAAGATTATCAATTTGCAATTGTTGCCGTCCATTCGTGACAATTCGCAACATATCTTTGAGATCCTGCTCGATATTGCCCAAAATGCCATCAGCATAAGCATCAGCACCATCTTCAATGTCTTGAGCCTGAGCGATCGCAGTTTGTCGCATAAGTTCTAACTCTTGCTGACAAGCATACCGCTTGCGCTCAATCTCCGCGAGGGTTTCTTGCATTATTCCCTCACACTCTTGTTGCACTTGTCGCCGCAGTTGTTCAGCTTCTTGTTCTGCCTGTTGAATAATATCGCTTTCAGCTAAAATTTGCGCTCTTTTTGCTTGCGCGGCCTCAACAACCTGCTGTCCATACTCTTCCGCTTCTAGCAGAATTTCATCCTTTTGCTCAAGGATGGCTGCTGCTTCTTGAAAAAGTGATGGTAAAGCCAGCCGGATGTAATCAAGCTGTTCCAGCAGCTTTTCTTCATCTATAAGAGTGCGTCCCGTCAGAGGAATCCTGAGACTAGAGAGAACTATTTCCTCTAGGCGGTTGAGTTCCTGCTGAATATCTACGCTTCCCTCTCCACCGAGATATTCTTCAGGGGGGGGATTGCTTCCGTTGAGGTTGGGTTCAACATTGGAGATTTGTGATTGTAACATTGGTATATATCTAGGGCAATGTGTGGGGGAACGAGATGATCGATAGAGCCGCCAAACCTTGCAATCTCTCTCACCACACTACTACTTAAAAAACTATACTCATTTGAAGTTGCTAGAAAAACTGTTTCTATTTGGGTAGAAAGAGTTTTATTGGTGTGAGCCATTTGCAGTTCCACTTCAAAATCTGACACAGCCCGTAAACCCCGAAGCAAAACTTGTGCATGTCGCATTTGTGCATAGTTGACGGTAAGACCATCAAAGCTGTCTACTTCTACATTAGGTAGATGTTGTGTAGAAAGACGGATCTGCTCTAGCCGTTGTTGTACGCTAAAAAGTGGCGTTTTGTTTGGGTTCCGCAGTACAGCGACAATTACCCGCTCAAACAGGCGACTACCGCGCCCAATGAGGTCAAGGTGTCCCAAGGTGATGGGGTCGAAGCTACCAGGATAAATAGCAATCACAATTTTAGATATATCAAAGTTGTTTAGGTGATTATATCGAAACTCTTTTGTGTAACTGTGTAACTTACTCAAATTTACCATCTTGCGCTCTGAGCAAGAATGGTAAACTCAATTGTTTTAGTGACACAAGTTATGCTCAACTAGGCGTTAGGAATTAGACTCCTAAATATGGATGCTGGATTTTAAGTGTAATTCTAGTATTCGAGATGCAAGAAACTCCGTACTTAGTAAAGTGCGCGGGTAGTTAACGAACTTTTCTAGGTAATTTCTCATGGCACTGGATTTTTCCACCTTGCTCTTGGCGTTTCAATTTACTTCTCCAGGGCCCATTCTGGTGAAATTAGGGCCACTAAGTATTCGATGGTATGGCTTATTGATTGCTACGGCAGTGTTAATTGGCGTAATTCTTTCCCAGGAGTTGGCAAAGCGCCGTAACGTCAATCCTGAGTTGCTAGGCGATTTGTTTTTTTGGTTATTGATTGGGGCAATTCCCGGCGCACGGCTATATTACGTTTTCTTTGAGTGGTCAAAATATGCCCCAACTCCGGGAAAAATCTTTGCTATTTGGGAAGGTGGTATTGCCATTCATGGAGCGATTCTTGGTGGCGTTTTGGCTGCGTTAATCTTTGCCAAAATCAAGCAGGTTTCTTTCTGGCAACTGGCAGATTTAGTAGCGCCTTCGCTGATTTTAGGGCAAGCGATCGGACGTTGGGGTAATTTCTTTAATTCTGAAGCTTTTGGCGATCCTACCAATTTACCCTGGAAGCTGTATATTCCACCAGACCATCGTCCTCTAGCTTATGCTAGTTTCGATTACTTCCATCCCACCTTCCTGTATGAATCTCTGTGGGATTTAATGGTGTTTGCGCTACTAATAACGTTGTTTTTTCGCTCTTTATCCGGTAAGCCACGTTTGAAGGTAGGCACGCTGTTTTTAGTTTACTGGCCAGCCTACAGCTTAGGACGCTTGTGGATTGAAGGTTTCCGCACTGATAGCTTGATGTTGGGGCCATTACGAATGGCACAAGTAGTCAGTAGTTTAGGAATTTTATTAGGATTAGTTGGATTAGCTTGGCTTTACTTACTCAAACGCCCTTTACCCGATGTAGTGCCTACTCCCAAGGGGAATGGAGAGATGAGGGGATGAGGGAGCAGGGGAGGCAGGGGGGGCAGAGGGAGAAGAATAACTAATGCCCAATTCCCGATATCCAAAAATAAAAAATGCCCCAGAATATTTTCTAGGGCTTAACCAGGGTGCATCTACCATTACTCTCTACTAGAGAAAGAGGGAGAATCCGGAAAGATACTGAGAAAATATCAAAAAAGTTTTTTGAGGGATTGTCATGGGTTCTTCTAAAAGTGAATATACAGAAAACCTGAGTTATAAAAAAACACTATATGCCATAGAACCATCTGTGTATATTGTGGGAGCAGGCCCTGGAGATCCTGATTTATTGACGGTGAAGGCGCAGAAACTACTGGCCGTTGCTGATGTGATTTTATTTGCTGATTCTTTAGTACCCGAACAGATTTTAGAACTTTGCCGAAAAGATGCGGAGATAATTAGAACTGCGAATCAGACTTTAGAAGAGATTTTGCCGATTATGATCGATAGAGTGCGATCGCAACAAAAATCTGTCGTCCGTCTCCATTCTGGCGATCCTAGTCTCTACAGCGCCATCCACGAGCAAATGCACCTCCTTGCTGAGGCAAATATTCCTTTTGAAGTCATACCTGGTATCAGCGCTTTTCAAGCTGCTGCTGCCAAACTCAAAGTAGAACTAACTGTACCAGGTTTAGTCCAAACTATCATTTTGACCCGCATCAGTGGACGTACAGAAGTCCCCGCCACCGAAGAATTAGCCACTCTCGCGGCGCATCAGGCTAGCCTCTGTCTATATCTCAGTGCGCGTCATGTCGAAAACGCCCAAGCTAAACTACTCGAACATTACCCAGCCGAAACCCCCATTGCAATTTGCTTTCGCATCGGATGGCCTGATGAAAAAATTAGGGTTGTCCCTCTAAATCAGATGGCGGAATGTACTCATAAAGAAGAACTAATTCGTACTACACTTTATATCATCAGTCCAGCCCTCTCGACAGCAAAAGGGCGATCGCGTTTATATCATCCCGAACATAGTCATCTATTTCGTTCAGAGTAGTCCAATAAATATAGCAACAGAGATGTCAATACCGAAAAAAGGTACCAGAAAAATAATAGTTGATGGAGAACCATTCATCTGGCTAATCCGAAGACAAGCTACTAACTCTCAAGCAGACGATCCTGAAGGACATCTCCATGTTGCCGTAGAACACGCTACTGAGCCAGGCTCAGTATTAGTGGTTATTACTGATAGGTTTCATCCACAAGGGTACAGCCTCATTAATAGCGAACTAGTGCCAATACAACCTCAAGATGGATCGGGAGAGATTCGGGCTTGGAGTATTGAGCGGAGGTATGAAATAACCGCAGTAACACCAAAAGACGTAGCGTTATGGATAAAACAAGCTATGCAAATAGGATGGTTGCCTAGAAAGTCAGGTATAACCCTTGAGGTTAACGTTATTAGCAATAGTATTAAAAAATCTATCTGCAACTAGGGAAAAAATACCCTTAAATTTTTATTAGCAAAAACTTTTAGCATATTAAACTGTACTCTACTTTTAGATAAACTTAACAGTGTAATAAAATTCAAAATCCCAATTCAGGACTATGCCATTAATTAAAGTGCAAACTTCTGCATCTGCTCCTCAAAAAGCTGAAATTGAGTCCATGCTTTTAAATCTATCAGCCAAGTTAGCCAAACATTTGGGAAAACCAGAATCTTATGTAATGACTGCTTTTGAGCCAGAAGTTCCTATGACGTTTGCGGGGAATACAGACCCCGTTTGCTATATTGAAATTAAGAGCATTGGCGCAATGAAACCAGATCAAACCGCAGCAATGAGTCAAGACTTTTGCCAGCAGATTAACCAAACTCTAGGTGTACCTAAAAATCGCATTTACATTGAGTTTGCAGATGCTAAGGGTGCGATGTGGGGCTGGAACGGCACAACCTTTGGGTAATTTCCCATCTTCTTTGGTCAAGACTAAGTTAATCTAGCAGGTGTAGGATAGAGATCCTACATCAACTCGTGATTTTTTTATGTCTGCTACGCCTCTTGTATCTCAGGTTGACTCACACAACCCAGAAAAATCAGAATTAATCCCTCCCCTTCTCGGTGCTTCTCTGGCGGAGTTAAGCACTTGGGTGCAGCAACAAGGACAACCTGCTTACAGAGGAAAGCAACTGCATGAATGGATCTATGATAAGGGAGTGCGATCGCTAGCTGATATTTCTGTCTTCTCTAAGCAATGGCGTGCGGAAGTGGCAGAAATCCCCATTGGGCGCTCAATTTTACATTACCGCTCTGAGGCTCCCGATGGTACGGTCAAATATCTTTTGCGATTAGCAGACGATCAAATTATTGAAACTGTTGGCATCCCCACCTTTGCAGAAAGGGGAGAAGGCCCAAAAGCCCGCCTGACAGTTTGTGTCTCTACTCAGGTGGGTTGCCCAATGGCGTGTGATTTCTGCGCTACTGGAAAGGGAGGCTACAAACGCAACTTAGCACGGCACGAAATTATCGATCAAGTGTTGACTGTGCAAGAAGATTTTCAGCAACGAGTTAGCAATGTCGTGTTTATGGGACTAGGTGAACCGTTGTTGAATACTGAGAATGTCCTAGCAGCCCTAAAATCTCTAAATCAAGATATCGGTATCGGACAGCGATCGCTTACAGTTTCTACAGTTGGTATTCGCGATCGCATCCGTGAGTTCGCGCAAAATAATTTGCAAATCACTCTCGCGGTTAGTCTCCACGCACCCAACCAAGCGCTGCGAGAAAAACTCATCCCTAGCGCCCGCGCCTATCCTCTAGAAGATTTGTTGGCTGAATGCCGAGAATATGTAGAAATCACTGGACGGCGCGTTACCTTTGAATATGTTCTCCTGGCTGGTGTCAACGATTTACCAGAACACGCACTAGAACTTTCAAAATGTATGCGAGGATTTCAATGTCATGTGAATTTGATTCCTTACAACCCCATCCAAGAAGTAGACTACAAACGCCCCAACCGCGATCGCATTGAAGCATTTGTCAACGTCCTTAAGCAACAAAATACTGCTGTGAGTGTGCGTTATTCTCGTGGTTTAGAAGCCGATGCTGCTTGCGGACAATTGAGAGCAAGTAAAAATTAAATCCGTTGCAGTCAGTAAGTTTAATTACTTTGACCTTGCAGATATCTGGACGTTAATCGCAATTGCTGCAAAATAGGCTGCGGTAAAAATTGTTATATTAAGGTTAAGCGATCGCTCAACCCAACCCATAGCAAATAACTGTATGTTGAATCGCCTATTGATGCTTAAACTGTGGCTACTAGTGATTGTTGTTGCAAAAACTTTGCTGATGAATTCTCCTGCTTATGGACAAATAATTCAGACAAATCCTCAGCAACCTGAGTCTTTTCAAGAAAGAATCAGACAACAACAAGAGGAGCAAAATCAGCAAACACAAGAACAAATGAAGGAAACATGGCTACGGCTAAACCTTCAAGAACCACAACTACAACAACAGCAGAGAATACAACAGCAAGAATTTTCACGACAACGGCAAGAAATGATCCGCCAGCAACAATTTAGACTACAACAGCAAGAAACTAGATTACAACAGCAAGAATTTTCACGACAGCAACAACTGAGAATACAAGATCAACAACTTAGACAAGATCAACAAATTAGACAACAGCAAGAACTAAGATTACAAGAACAGAGACAACAGCAACAACTCCGACAACAGAAGGGTAACTTGTAAAGTAAACTCTTCAAAATTTATGATCGTTAACTTTGATTATTAAAAATTAGAGAAAATATTCTCCAATTTTTAATTTCTATTATCTAGCGCTTTGCATAAATTCCTGGTGCATAAGCCTCAATGACTTTGCCAGTACGGGTGCAACTAATCATCAAGTAGTCACAACTAGAGCATTGTGTGCGAGTTAATTGACTATCAGTAATATAATAACGTTCTGCTTGGCTACCGCAATTTGGGCAGTAAATCTTTTGTACTGTCTGCATTTTAAAACCTCTATTGTAATTTATTTTTTATTTGAGAAAACTGCCAGTTAAAGTAGCAATAATTTTGGTTTGAACCAACTTAACAAACGACTTTTATCTTGGCTAATTATTTTAAACAAAATTTCAGATTTGAAAAAACTTCGATATCTCTCTACACTATCCTATAATTTAAGCGATTTTACCCTCCTACTTTAGATACATAAATTATTTTTTAATTAAATCCCGCTTAGATATTTACTGATCCCTATAATGAATGCCTTGAGAGAGCCTTATTTATAGTCATTTCAGACCAATACAAAAAAGCTGTTCTTGTATTCAAAAATTAAAACCAATAAATTACTGTATCTTTAGTAACAAAATATTTATCTTAAGATTTAGTTAATATTTGCTGGCAAGATTATGATGTTAAATTCTGGAGAGATAATTTAACCAAAATTAGCATACTTACGAGATATCGTAAATTTACGGAATTTACTCATCTTAAATTCTCGCAGACAACCTTAACAGAATCCTCTGCGAGAGTGGAACTAATACTTTTTCAAGCTAGTTTTAAGGGTGTGTAGTAAGGACTTTAGCCCTTACTACAAACTTGTTTATTCATACATAAATTGAAATTTTACAGACTACTAATCTCCTCAAGCAGGATGAAAATAATCGTAAATTTCTTGAGCCAAACGCGGCCCAATTCCTGGAACCTCAGCGAGTTGTGGGGTTGTAGCTTGGCGAATATAATCAACTGAGCGAAAATGCCCTAGTAGCTGCTTTTGTCGATGATGTCCTAAACCAGGAATTTCATCTAAACGCGATCGCTTTAATTTATCACTGCGTTGCTGACGATGGAAAGTCACTGCAAACCGATGCGCTTCATCTCGCAACCGTCGCAATAACTGCACTCCTGGTTGTTCTGCATCAGTTGTCAAGGGTTTAGATTCTCCTGGTAAAAAAATCTCTTCTCGCTGCTTCGCTAAACTCACAACTCGCAAGTCTTCTAGTAAATTCATCTCTTGCAAAACCGCGATAACCGATGATAGCTGACCTTTACCGCCATCAATCATAATTAAATCAGGCCAATCTGGATTACCCAAACGTGTTAGTTGGGGATCTTCCCCATACTTGCGGAACCGTCGCCCAATAACTTCAGCTAGACTAGCAAAATCATCTGAATGTCCCGCCGTCACCGTAGGATTTTTAATTTTGTAATGGCGATAATGCTGCTTTGCGGGTAAACCGTCGATAAACACTACTTGCGAAGCTACAGCATTTGACCCTTGAATGTGGGAAATATCATAACCTTCAATGCGGTGAGGTACATCTGGTAAATCGAGAATGGCTGCTAAATCTTGCATTGCTTGGTGGTTGCGATCGCCAAATTTTTGCATTCTTTGCAATTCATACTGAGCATTTCGCTCTACCATCTCAATTAATTCTGCCTTAGTTTGCCGCAAAGGAGTCAAAATCGTGACTTTTTTTCCTTTACGTTGAGTTAAGACATCCGCCAATATCTCCGCATCTGGTAAATCATGCTGTACCAGAATTTCTAAAGGTATTTCCACTGAGTCAGCAGTTTGGTAATGTTCCTCCAAAGCTCGTTGTAAAATAGCTCCTGGTTCTGCATGAGCATCCGCCACAAACGCTAAACGTCCCACCAATTGTCCGGCGCGAATCTGGAATAGTTGAATGCAAGCGTGTTCTTCGTTAGCTGCCAGTGCGATCGCATCCCGTGAAACCGTATCATCTGGTAAGGCTACTTTTTGGCCAGCAGTCAGCGACTTTAACCCAGAAATTTGATCGCGAATCCGCGCTGCTGACTCAAAATTTAAGTCTTCAGCTGCTGTATTCATCTGTTGAGTCAAAATATCAATCAATTCCTGAGTTCGCCCTTGGAATACCATCGCTATCTTTTGGACAATCTTACGATATTCTTCTGGTGAAGTCAGCTTTTGACATACACCCGGACAGCGCCCTAAATCATAATTTAAGCACGGACGATCTTTGAAAAGTGGTTGGGGTCGTTGTCGCTGGGGAAAGATGCGTTTACAGATGCGGACAACTTCTCGCAATAAACCAGCATCAGTATAAGGCCCGTAAAATTTATCCTTTTCCTTACTAAATTGACGTTTACGGGTAATAAAAATTCGCGGATAATCTTCTGACCAAGTAATGCAGAGATAGGGATATTTTTTATCATCTTTGAGCAGCACGTTGAAGTATGGCTGGTGCTGCTTGATCAAGTTTGCTTCTAATGCTAAAGCTTCGGCTTCAGTATCAGTGACGATGAATTCAATTTCTGTCACCAACTTGACCATCGTAGTGATGCGTTCAGTCTTGTTGTAGCCATCGCGGAAATAGGAACGAACACGCGATCGCAACTTCCGTGACTTACCTATATATATAATGCGATCGCTCTTGTCGCGCATGAAATAAACTCCCGGTTCCGGCGGAATTTCGGCTAAACGATTTTCCAGTCGTTCCGGCTCTTTAACCAGTGGTAGTATTTGAGTAGATATTGTCACAACCAATATTAGGTAATCTTTCTCTATTTTAAGAAAAATTGTTTTTTCGTGCCGATTTAATAGAGTAAATATAAAGTAAGTAGACTTTTATTCTCTAGATGCTTCTGCGGTTACTCTACGAATTCCTCAAGGGAGTACCCACAGGGTGGCTTGGTTTACGAGCGAATACAATAAATATGGCGTAAATCCCGCTACCATCTGGATTAACAAGATTTGGGGCAAAGTCTCCTTAAAAAGGTAGGTAACTTTTGCCACAATTTACTAGATACTTTACAGTAAGCATCGCAAATTTGTAGCAGCCAAGAGTTTATCTAGCCGTGGTTTTAGTCTTCATCTGCTACTGTCAGAATAAAAGTTTGGCTTTTGGAATTTATAATTAATATTTAAAAATAGAAGATAATTTGTTATTTGAAAATTTATTTTTGGAATTTAGTTAATTTTATTTATATACTTTTCATTAAAAGCAATGATAAATTCACCTTTTACTTATATAAATATTAGAGAAATAAATTATTATCAAAGAATAGGTTAGATTTTTAATGGAACTATAATATTAAGCGATTTAACGGATTTAGTAAGTTAATTTTACGAATATCATTGGAAATATAGTTATTACAATAATTTCCAAAAAGAGCTTAACTATGAACCTACAAGACTTTGAAGCCCAGTACCGAGAAGCTATGGCTGAAACGCTCAATGAACTTCAAACCGCAGTTTTGCTATTAGCACAAGTACAAAATAAAATTTTAAAAATTGGCACTTCTGTACAAAATATCAGTGAGCGAGTTGAAGAGTTCATTGAAGACCAAAAAGCTGAATAAAGGTATGCCCAGCAAAAATTTTATCTTTGGTCAAAAGCCAACTCTTCTTCAATTGTAAGTATAAGATCCTTGAGTTTTAGAGGTTTGACAAAATATCGACGTGCGCCCAAACTCAGAGCTAGTTCTCGATCTGCTTTAAAAGCAAAAGCTGAAACCACAACGATCGGTATTTTTGACAAATCAGGTTTTTGCTGTACTTGTTTTAAGAGCGAATAACCGTCAATATCTGGCAACTTCAAGTCTAATAACATTAAATCTGGCTGAAATTTATCTATAGTTGAGAAAAAAGCAGATCCTTCTGATAAACTTTGGACATCGTACCCACAGTAACTTAGATAGTCACTCAGTAATAACCTATTGAGATAATGGTCTTCGACTAGCAAAATTCGTCTAACTTGCTGTGAACGCAATGGCTGACCTACATTGAATAATTGTGCTGTCATTGCTACCTATTATCTGATTATCTTAAGTAAAAGGCAACGATTATTATCATGAACTATAACAGTAGTACATTTAAACGACAAAACCAATAAGACTTAACTTATATAATCTAGTCAAAGATATTAATAAATTAAATTTAGCTGCACTACAATACTTAATAATAGTATGTTTAAATGTGACACCAATCAAATATTAATCTTTTCTTTACTAGCTTTTTACAATTTATAGTATTACATAAAAGAATTATTTTCAAAAGTGAACTGACTAATTTTTTTGAGTGAAATTACTTAAGTAATACTACAAGTAATATTAGGCTAATTGCCCTCATAGAAAAGTTTTCATCTGGATTTGAGGGTAAGTAATACTATTTCATGAAATTGATGTTACAAATACGTTGATGTGGCAACAGATATATAGACCCTTACAAACGATTCATTTTTTGTAATATGGTGTGTTTCGCTACCCCACGGGATCGCTAATACACACCCTGCTTGTATTTCAAAAATTAAATATGAGTTCTACATATAAATCCGCTTTTATTTATGAACTTACTTGCATGGTGTGCGAAGCAGTTAAGAGGTAAGAGTAAAGGGAAAAAAGCTCTTTGAGTTGTACTGAGTTTTTTCAAAAATCAAATATGATATCATTTCCGGTTGAACTAATTGTCATTGCGTTCCCGTTCGCGTAGCGTCTCCGAAGGAGAAGGGTACGAAGTGAAGCAATCCCAAAAGCTTTGCGATTGCTTCGTTGCACTCGCAATGACATATCACAAGTAATTTGCCGGACATGATATGAGTTATATAGGTGCAAGGAAATATTCATAAAAAAAGGGAGCTGTTAGCTCCCTTACTGATTTGTCGTTTTGAACCCGCAATCTTCTTAAATAGATGCTTTTTTAAATTTGCGTTGTGTAGCAAACACACCAGCCACACCCAACAGACCAAGTATTACTGATGGTTCCGGGACTGCTTTGGGAGCTACACCCTTGATGGTAACTTCATAATTACCACTGTGGGATATACCATCAGTTTTTTCAACTAAACCGGATTTGGTAGCTTTAAAGCTATACAGGTAGTCAGTCTTGCCGTCATAAGTGTATTTGACTAATTCACTTGCTTGTAATGGAGATGTAAATAAGTTAGACAGGTTAGACGGCAGTCCTAGAAGGGGTTTGGCATCATAGTGACCTGCTAAACCAATACTGATTAAACCACTAGCGTCATCTTGATTGACATAGGAGATATTCGGGTCGCTAAAGCGTTGAAATCCACCACTTGCAAGAAAGCCAGTAAACAAAGCCTGTTGAGTATAGCCGAACTTAGCAAGTAAAGTACTAGTGATGCCATTCTGACTTAAAACCTGGCTAAACCAGGTGTTAGCTAAGTTACTTACCCCATACGTCGTAGTTGTTTTGCCGTTTCCAAACCAGTCATCAGAAGTGAGGCTGCTTAGAGTCAGGGTTTTCCCACCGATTGTACCTGTCAAGGTGGTGTTCTTGGTAAAATTAAAACCAGCTTTTTCACTACTAGCAGCTAGCTCTATATTACCAGTGGGGCTAGCAGCGTTACCACTGAGAGCTTTTTGTACATTTGCACTAGTATTTGCTACTGTGAAGGTATTTGTAGCATTGGAATCATAGACTAAATAATCACTGGCTGCTGTTCCACCAATACTAGCGCCAGTGAGTGTGCCAGCCTGTGCTGGGACAGTAGCGATCGCGCTCACACCAATAGCCATTGAGGCACCAATTACAAGTTTCTGAAAAGTCATTTTCATTTTTTCAAGTCTCTGTCAATTTGGAAGTTAAGTTTTAAACTATTGCCGTTTATAGGCTTGGGGTGTCTTGACTACAGGCTTTTTAGCAATACGGCGGCTTAAAACGCGACCTGCATTGTTAGCCCTCTTTGGTAGCTGAACGTACAAACCCAGTTTAATAAATGGAGAGACCTGATTGGGTGAAGTTCCTTCCGATTATCAGTAAAAGTATGACGAATATTTCTATATTTTTGTAAGTCTAATTACGTAGTTATGTATATTTTGTTTGATTTAAATAATACAATTAAATATTTTGAAGTCCAGTATAATACGGTCATTGATAGGGGCGCACGGCTGTGCGCCCCTATCAATGACTTTGGCGCAAAAAATCCTTGGCGTTCAGCTTGTGAAGAAATTCAATGAAGGAACTGGGCAATTCTTTCCACAGCAGTTTCTAACAAAGGTGGCTCATGTACTAAGGCAAAACGGACATACCCTTCCCCAGATTTGCCAAAACCAGCACCTGGTGAAGCAGCTACACCAGTTTGTTTAACTAACTGGGTACAAAACTCTATGGAGTTTTGACTCCAAGGTGAAGGTAATTTTGCCCAGATGTACATTGTGGCTTTGGGAGTAGGAACATTCCAGCCAATGCGGTGTAAAGCAGTAATGAAAGCATCACGGCGCTGCTGGAAGGTAGCGACAGCAGATTTTACCCCAGCTTGAGGGCCAGTTAGGGCTGCGATCGCACCATTCAATATTCCTCGATACTGATTAAAATCAACGGCAGCTTTTACTTGACGTAAGGCATTAATTAACTCAGCATTACCAATTGCGTAGCCAATACGGAAGCCGCCCATATTGTAGGACTTGGAAAGGGTAAAAAATTCAATCGAGACACTTTTCTCTGGATCGGCTTGCAGGATAGAAGGGACTAGGGATTGGGGATTGGGGATTGGGGATTGGGAAGAGTTCATTGCCCAGTCCCCAGTTTGCTCAAATACTAAATCTACATAAGGGAAATCGTGAACCAGGGCGAGATTGTGTTGTTGACAGAAGGCGACAGCTTCTTGGAAGAAAGCTAAAGGAGCGATCGCGGCGGTGGGATTGTGAGGATAACTTAATACCATCATCCGCGACTGTGCTAAAACTGGGGCAGGAATATCAGCAAACACTGGTAAAAAAGCGTTTTCTGCCCGTAATGGCATCGGGTAGATTTGACCGCTAGCTAGGTAGACTCCCCCAGCATGAGAGGGATAACCTGGATCGAGCAACAGGGCAAAATCTCCTGGATTGAGCAATGCTAGAGGTAAATGGGCTGTACCTTCTTGAGAACCAATCAGAGGCAGTACCTCAGTTTGGGGATCTACCTTGATACCAAATTTTTGTTCGTACCAGTTGGCTGCGGCTTCACGAAACCCAAAAGTACCGTTAAACAACAGATAGCCGTGGGTACTGCGATCGTGGAGAGATTGGGCGATCGCCTCGATAACGTGTGCCTCGGCTGGTAAATCAGAAGACCCCAACGACAAATCAATTACTTGCTGTCCAGCAGCCAAAGCGATCGCCTTGGCTCTGTCCATATCAGCAAATACATTAGATTGCAGGGGTTGTAAACGCTTTGCAAATTGCATGTTAGTCATTTGTCATTTGTCCTTTGTCATTTGACCAATAAAACTCTTGCAGAGGCTGCGCCCGAAGCGTAGCTGTGCCGCAGGCTTTACGGCAACGCTCAGTACAAGTGACCAATGACCAATGACTAATTACTATTTAAGTGCGTATCTAAGAGTTCGAGTAATTTATCTTTACCGATGACTCCCTCTGTTGATATCAAAACTTCCTGGCCTTGAAATAGTCTGATGGCGGGGACACCTTCCACTTGGTACTGCTTAACAGTCAGTGGGTTGGGGTCAATTTCCATTTTCACGACTTTGAGGCGATCGCTATATTGGCTAGCAGCTGAACTAATCAGGGGCGACATCAATTGACAAGGCCCACACCAGGAAGCCCAAAAGTAAACTAATACAGGCTGTTCAGCTTTTAACACTTCTGTTTCAAACTCAGCATCGGTTATGGTGATTACAGCCTTACTCATTGCAGTCTCCATCAGGTGGCGATCGAAGTTGACACACACAATACTTTATCCCAAAGTAGTCAATAGTCCATAATCAATAATTCATAGTTATTAGGACTGTGAATTTTAGATTTTAGATTTTAGATTTTTTGATTCCTACCGTAGCCCGGACTTCGCCCCGCTACGTTCGCAAAGCGTCTCGCAGAGAAGACAGTAGTCTCTTTCAATCCAAAATTGCTTGACTAATGATGTAAAATCCCACGCCTGCTGGCTGTGGGACTGGCTCAAATAAGTTTTCTGGCAATTTTTATAGTTGATCCAATTGCTTGCGTAAAGAATCCAACTCAGCATCAACCACTTCATTAGACTTAGCAGGAGTGGTTTCTTGTTGCGGTGGTAGTTGGGCTTGAGTTACTGGAGTAGCAGGTGGTAGCATTTGCGCTTTCAACGCTGCCAATTCATCATCAACATCACTACTACCTTCCAATCGAGCAAATTGGCTTTCTAAATCAGCACCTGCTAATTCTCCAGCTGACTGGGCGCGGGCTTCTTGCATCAAGACTTTTTCTTCCATCCGCTCGAAGGCAGACATTGCACTGCTGGTATTCATCCCACTTACCATGTTTTGCAGTTGCTCTTGGGCTTTAGCAGTGGTGATTCTAGCTCTGAGCATTTCTTTCTTGGTTTTCGCCTCAGAAATCTTGCTTTCAAGCTGGATTAAGTTGCGTTTGAGGGTTTCAACTTGAGTGCTTTGGGTATCTAAACTAGCTTTGAGGGCAGTGCTAGTATCCGTATAAGTTTTCTTGCGCTCTAGGGCTTGTCGTGCTAAGTTCTCATCACCTTTTTGTAGGGCCAATTGAGCATTGCGTTGCCACTTATTGATTTCATTTTGGGCATCAGCGTACTGTTTTTCACTGCGTTTTTGGGCGGCGATCGCTTGGGCTACTCCCTGACGCAGCTGCACCAAGTCTTCCTGCATTTCCAGGATGGCTTGTTCTAGCATTTTTTCGGGGTCTTCGGCTTTGTTAACTAGGTCGTTGAGGTTAGAACTAACTACTCGCTTAATGCGATCGAATAATCCCATAACTTTGTTTTTCCTTGTTTGGTTTACGCTTTTTGTTGGACAGTTAGCTTTTTTACTTTTTAATAGCTACCTATTTCAATGTAATCTTTCCGGCTGGAATCAGTACCTTCTAACAACTCTTAATTGTTAAGATATCTACAAAGTAGGGTAAATTAGCCGAACTTCAAGAGTCTTGAGTTTTGGGTAACTGCTGTTGGAGAGGCTGAACTTTGTTCTGGTTCTCCTCGGTAAGGAGACTGTGGTGCTGCGTGTTTTCTGCGTGATTTAAAACCTGTACCTTCATCGCGGCTAATTCGGCATCCACATTATTAATAGATTCCAAGGAAGTAAATTGTGTTTCCAAGTCGTCGCTACCGAGTTGAGTTATTGCAACTGAATGAGCTTCTATTTGCAAAACTTTTTCTTCCATGCGCTCAAAGGCACTCAGACTACTAGTGGCAGAAACTCCGCCAAGCATTTCCTGGAGGCGATAAGACGCTTCAGCAGAACGGGCGCGAGCAATATACATATCTTTTTTTGTTTTCGCCTCGGAAATTTTTAACTCTAGCGATCGCATATCTTTTTTTAGCCTAGCGACTATATCGTTTTGCTGCTCTATCTGAGAAAACAGAGCTGTAGTAGTTTCTTTATAAGCTTGGCGTTTAGTCAAAGCTTCGCGGGCTAGAGGTTCATTGCCTTGTTGTAAGGCCAATTGGGCGCGGCGATACCATTCTTCTGTTTGAGACTGGGCAGCCGCCGCCTGTCGTTCAGTACGTTTTTGGGTAGCGATCGCTTGTGCTACACCCTGCCGCAACCGCACCAGATTTTCCTGCATCTCCAGGACAGTTTGCTCTAGAATCTTTTCTGGATCTTCTGCACCCCCAATCGAACTATTGAGATTAGCGCGAATCACCCGCAAGATTCGCTTGATTAATTCCATGTCGGCTCTCCATTCACGAAACTCAATACTGAGTGCTGTTAGCGGTAGCGGGGCGTTCAGCCCGTGCTGTTATCTCATGGTATCGTAGATTTTTACAACTTATGGCTACTGAACCCGTGCCTTAATTCCCTTTGTCTGTAATAATTGCATCTGTTTTTGTACTTGCTCTTTGGTCTTAAAAGCACCGAGATAAATCAATTCTTTGTTAGGTGATAAATAAGCATCGGGAATTACTTGCCTAGCTGAGGCAAAAGCCGCACCTTTATTTTCTATCACTACATGATAAAACCCATCTGTTGCTGGTTTGATTTCTGCATTCGGCTTTGGTGAGGTTGCGGTTGACTTTGGTGAGGTTTTTGCTGTTGAAATGGGAGGCAAATTCTTCAAGGGAGGTAAGGGCTGTACCATCGGTACTGGTGCTAAAGCGATCGGATTTGTCGGTTTTAGGGCTGTGTTGGTTTGAGGCAATGTCCCTTGAGAATTTACGGGGTTTTGGGGAACAACTGGATTAGGTACTACTGCGAGGGTTGGTTGGACTTTAGGTTGTAAGCCAACTACATCATTAGGATCTCTCACATCAGGAAACTCTTGGGCAGCTAGATTTGGATACTTGGGTATAGATGTGCTTGGCGGCTGGATCTTAGGTTGGACATTACTTCCAACTTCCTGAGTATTTTCTGGCGCGGGAGATGAGTTGCCGTTAAATAATTTGCCTAAATTCCATTGTGACAAGCCTTTGGGATTGAACACTACATAACCCAAGGTAAGACTTGCTACTAGTAGTAGCAACATTGAGCCGATACCCAAAGGTGATAGCAGACCGTCGCTAGAATTGCTTGGCTTCTTCGTTTCTGGTTGTTCTTCTGTCAGACTTCGCAGCAGTGCTTCACTAGATTCTAAATAGTCATCTGGGTGCTTAGGGGTGTCATCGGACTGCAAGAGATTTTCGCTCTTAGTATCTTTAACGATTGCTGGCACGATACTGCTACTAAAATTGGGCGGCGGCGGTGGAAGTTGAGTTTGGATTTTAGCAGAATCGGGTGTGAAGGGCACATTGAAATTATTTAGTTCTTCGGTATTTGCAGTAGGTGGTGCTGGGTTCTTTTGAGAATTCACAGCCAAAGCTACAGAAGATACTGGTGGTACGTCAATTTTTGCCGTAACTGGCGCTGGGGTTCCCTGATGATTCACGGGTACAGATGCAGGGGGCACGTTGGTTTTAATTTCTGTTATTGATGACTGAGTTGTGCCCGATGTTGTCAGAATGGCAGTCAAGGGCTGGGCTTGACTGCTTATGTAACTGGCAACACGGCGCTGGTTCGATGACACCAAACCATTTCGCGTGCGTCGGTATCGAGCTAACTCTTGATCTAGCGGCACCTCTAAACTCGCTAGTGCTGCTGCTAGTGCTGGTTTTAAACCAGGTGTTTTAGACGATTGAGTACCGGAATCGTTCAGGGGGTTTTGAGTCATTGCCTCTGTGCCTCAAACGGAGATTGCTGAAATTAACTTTAGATATATTTCTGACAATAGTAGCGAAAATTATATAAGAGTGTTCCAAAAAATAAATGATCCAAAACCCGTCGTTGCGAGCGAAGCGAAGCAATCCCAAGGGCTGCGATTGCTTCGCTTCGCTCGCAACGACAATTGGGCATTTTCTTTCTTGGAGTACTCTAAATAAATAGATTGGGAGGGGATTGGGGAAAGAGAGATTTTCAGGTTTTGTTGTGAACGATAGTTCGTGGGAGTCTATCTTGGAAATAGAGTATGGGGCAGTGAGTGTAGTAGGGGGAAAACTCCTCACTTCTCATTCCTCACTTCTCACGGGCTAAACGCCCCGCTACCGCTAACAGCACTTTGAATAATGTCGTTGAAATCAATTCATGATATTTTAGGCGTTCTAGAAAAGCAGGCTAAATGGCAGGAGCAACCATTTCAATACTTACTAAAGTGTTGGGCAGAAGTTGTTGGGCCAGGGGTTGCCGCAAATACTCGACCATTATCGATTCAGCGCGATGTTTTGTCGGTAGCAACTTCTAGTGCTGCTTGGGCGCAAAACCTGACTTTTGGTCGCACGTCTCTGCTTTTAAAGTTGAATAAAAAGCTGCCAACGCCTTTGGTTGATATTCGCTTCTCTACTGCTAGCTGGCAGAATCAATCTGTGGAGAGAAAACAGCAACAAACGGTTTCGCCCCACGAGCATCCCAGTTACCTTGCTGATGAGATTAGCCTTCCTGATGTTACACCCACCAAGGATGTAAATGCTGCCTTTGGGCATTGGACGAAGATTATGCGATCGCGATCGCATGGCTTACCCCTTTGTCCTCAATGTGAATCTCCCACCCCACCCGGCGAACTCCAGCGCTGGGCAGTCTGTTCTATCTGTGCTGCTAAACAGTTTTAAGGATATTCAGTTCTGACTTCAATTGACAGCAAAATAGTTTAGCGATTATTCGTTGAGTAGAATTTTTCCTCAAGTAATTTGCTTCTGCCATATAGAAAAGTTCTAATTATTGAGAAAATAATATGTTTTATGGCTAAAATATGTCTAGTGTGGTACTGAAAGCAGACTATTTATTTGGAATTATATGCCTTAATCTATCCTTAAGGAGGAAGTTAAAAGGCTAAATAAATCAAAAGCTTTACTTTTACTCTTGATCCCTAATAAGTTTTAGCCAAAATCTATAGGTACGCACTCTCAGAATTATTTAAAAATATAACAAGATTATAAAAATATCCTAAAGTTTAGTTTTTAGTCGGGATCGCTGAAACCTATGAAGAATAATGACTTTTTGGCTTTTATCCGTCTTTATATATAGAAGCAAAATATAAGTATGAAATTCAGCCAGAAACGGCACTAAAGATGAACCAAAATGAAACCTATTAAATTTTTAGCATCTGCCTGTAGATATTGCCGTCATTACCAACCAGAGGGTCGCCGTGGCGGAGTATGCCAGCAATTGGGAGCGCCAGTTCAAGCAACTTGGAAGGCTTGCTCTTTGGCGCTTCCACCTTTTGCACCTTCTTGGGAAACCTTGGAAGATGCCTGGACTTTGCCAGATGCAGCACCAGTTTTAGCTTGTTCTCATTCTGTAGCCTCAGATTTAGATAATGCTACTCTTACCTCCATAGAGGAAATAACTGCCTCTATATATTCTGAAGAGGCTAAGACTGAAGCAGTGTTTATTTAGCTATCCATTATTACTGAACTAATTTTGTAGTTTGCTTAAGATAAGATTCGTTTTTAAGATATTTAGTGCTTTAAATTTGACATGTATAAAAATCGCACCTCAAAAAAGGGTGCGATTTTTGCAATTTTAAGGTAGCCAAGGAAAAGAGCGAAAATCTGGTGGACGCTTTTCGAGAAAGGCTTGTTTGCCTTCAGACCCTTCTTCTGTCATGTAATAAAGGAGAGTGGCATTGCCAGCGAGTTCTTGTAAACCAGCTTGTCCGTCACAATCAGCATTGAAGGCGGCTTTGAGACACCGAATTGCGATCGGACTTTTTTCTAAAATCTCTTGCGCCCATTGAATACCTTCCGCTTCTAGTTGTTCTACTGGGACGACGCAATTAATTAAGCCCATTTCTAGAGCTTGTTGTGCATCATATTGGCGACAGAGAAACCAAATTTCTCTAGCCTTTTTTTGTCCCACGATGCGGGCGAGATAGCTAGCTCCAAAACCACCGTCGAAACTGCCGACTTTTGGGCCAGTCTGCCCAAAAATGGCATTATCGGCAGCGATTGTAAGGTCGCAAATTAAGTGTAGGACGTGTCCACCACCGATCGCATATCCGGCTACTAAAGCAATCACCACTTTCGGCATCGAACGAATCAGCCGTTGTAAGTCCAGGACATTCAAGCGAGGGATGCCAGTATCATCCACATAACCCGCATGTCCCCTTACACTTTGATCGCCACCAGAACAGAAGGCATATTTACCATCAGTATGTGGGCCATAGCCTGTAAATAGGACAACACCAATAGTAATATCTTCACGAGCATTACAGAAAGCGTCATACAGTTCAAAGACTGTTTCAGGACGGAAAGCATTGCGTTTATGGGGACGGTTGATGGTGATTTTCGCAATGCCATCAGTTTTTTGATACAGAATATCTTCGTAGGTTTTGGCAGTTTGCCAGTTAATTTGCATTGGTATGGAGTGCGCTGTTGTGCTTGAGAATTTTATCGCGGACGTAGGGACATGCGATACCTGCGGTGGGGAGCAAGCGATAATTGATTTAATTACGACGATTATCGTCTACAAGTTTTCTAACCTGAGTCGAGAGGAGATTCAAGCGATGTTGGGACTGAATTTAGAAGAACCACGGGCTATTCTGGAAGCGAAGGAAGAAGGGCGAGAGGAAGGAAAGGTTGAAGGACGAGAGGAAGGAAAAATCGAAGGAGAAAGAGCGATCGTTTTACGACTATTAAATCGGCGTGTGGGTAATATTCCTGATGCGCTTCTGTCCCCGATTCAAGAGTTATCGGTGGAACAGTTGGAAGCTTTAGGTGATGCTTTGTTAGATTTTTCTACTCTTGCTGATTTGGAGGGGTGGTTACAAGCTCAACTAAGCGGGTAAGTTTCACGCAGAAAAGATGGGCGATCGCATTCCGTAAAATAATGATGGCTACAGGGTATATCAGGAAGCGGTGGAAGAAAAAGTGCGATCGCTCGTCCTGCGGCTGTTAAAACGACTATTTCGTGAAATTGCTGAGGAACGTTGGAAGCATTAGCTTTGGCGTTGTTGGAATTGAGATTGCGATCGTTGGCTTGGAAAGGTTGTTACAAACAAGGTTAACTAAAAGGGTAAATCTCACACAGAAAAGGAGAGTGATCGCTCATTCTACTTTTTTTCAGTTCATCAATTTTATACAAGCAACTGGGCAAACTAAAAATGGACATACTATTACTAAAATTTTTGTCTCGTTCAGAGACGCAGAGGTGCAAAGAAGAGAGCAAGAGTTTTGTCTATTCAAATGCAAACTTCTTTTAAGTAGGTTGTGCAAAGCTTTGTACGTCACTAATAGAAAGCTTTGCTAAAAAGTGGATGAATAAATTATTAATATTGTCTCAAATAATTTGAATATATACAATTATTCGTTGAATATGGAAAATATTTGCCAACAAATTCATCAATCCTCTAAGTATGTTAGTTTGTGGCTTACTAAACAGCCTAACGTAAATGAAGAATCACTGACTGATTGGCTGTTATTTCATATATCTACTAAAGTGCCAAATATCCACTATCATACTTTTACTCGGATTGAAGAGGCTCGTCAAACTGGGGCAGATTGGGAATGGTGGATTTTATTTCCTCAGACGTATGTACGTTTCCGCGTTCAGGCGAAGAAATTATCAACTGATGATAACTATAAAAAAATAGCCTATGCTAATAAATATGGTCTACAAATTCATAAGTTTTTAGAAGACTCTAAGCGAGCTAATGCAATTTCTCTTTATGCACTCTATAGCCCAGCTATTGACTATGAAATTTGCAGTAATAAACTGAGCAATCAAAATGATGGAGTTTTTCTCGCAGGTGGTCAGCAAATCCATAACGCTTTTATTTTAGGTTATCCCCTTAAAATCACAGCTACTGACATTCTCAAGCTCTCTAGACCATTTTCTTGCTTTGCTTGTTGTCCCTTAATTACAGCAACTGGTGGTGGATTACAGCACTATTTAAAACAATATTTTCAACTTGAAATGACATCAGTATCACCAAATTACAATAACTTTAGAGGTCTTCATCATGAACGTCCAGAGTATTTGTCGTCATTTATGGACAAGTCGCAGGCTGGTGTTCCTGAATGGTGGGAAAACGAGTTTAAATTGGAAATGCGTGATTTCAATTCTCTTTTAGTCTACGATTTTCGTCACCAAAGTTCTGATTACCAAGACATGCTTTTTTAAAGAACTACGAAGGCATCAGCGTTTAACCTAAGCACTATATTGAATTCTGCTATTCAGCAATAAAAACTTAAATGCCAATCTGTGGCGAACTTTCTCAAATTATCTTGTCGCCATTTGGCATCAGCTTTACGATTTGTCCGCAACTCCAAAACCCGAATTCCTGTAGCTGGTAGCGGGTTTAATTCTTGCTGCAATTGCTGCCAAGAAGTAATCAATTCATGCTGCACATTATAAGTAGCGCATAACTGAGCAAAATCAATATCCTGGGGAGTGCCAAAAAACTCTTCAAATGGTGGTTCAAATTTGGCAATGGGTAACATTTCAAAAATACCACCGCCATTGTTGTTGATTAACACAATCGTCAAATGTCCGACAAACTTATTGCGGATTAAAAAACCATTGGTGTCATGTAACAGCGCTAAATCTCCCGTTAACATCACACTGCTTTGCTGACGATGTGCCATTCCTAAAGCTGTGGATAATGTGCCATCAATGCCATTTGCACCCCGATTAAAGTGCGATCGCACTCCTAAATTATTCGGTTTCCAGAAATACTCCACATCCCGCACAGGCATACTGTTAGCAATAAACAGTGGCGTTCCTGGCGGTAAAATCTGAGAAATTAACCAAGCTGCTTTACTCTCAATGATTTCATCTATTTTCCCCATCGTCTCATCAACAGCTAACCTGACTTTAGCTTCCGCGTCACACCATTGTTGCAAATAGTCTGAGGATAAAGATAAATTTCTCTCTTCTACCTTGATTTCTTCTACTGATATCCGTAAATGCGTCGTCCTCCCATGCAAAGGGTCGAGGTTTTGATCGCTCTTATCAATTACCCAGCGTCGCGGTTGGGTTGCATCTATCCAGGTACGCAGTTCTTTACTCGTAGGCATTTCACCTACCTGAATCACCATTTCGGGTGCTAGCTGCTTGGCTAGTTGCTGATTTCGCAAAATCAAGTCATAAGTGGAAATCAAATAAGGGTTGAGTTTGGCATAATTTCTGACTGGGGAAAGTCCCTCAGCTAGCACGGGCCATTTGAGAGTTTGGGAAAGGTGCGCGATCGCTCTACAATACTCTTCTGGTTGCGATGGTTGGGCAACACCTGCAATAATAATGCCGCGATCGCATTCTTTCCATTTTTGGGGAATGGGGAATGGGGAATGGGGAATGGGGAATGGGTTTGCTACTCCTGCAAAAAAGTCTTCTGGGTGAAACTGCGATCGCAAATAACTTAAGTCAATTCCATCAGGAAGAGGCGCTAAGGGATCGCGAAAGGGAATATTCAAATGTACTGGCCCCTTCGTAGGAGTTTGCGTTCTTTCCCAGCTATGAATTACTGTTTGTCGCAGATAAGCTAGCATTCCCAGATCGGCGGAGGGTAAGGCTAACTCTGTTTGCCAATTTGGGTAGTTTCCGTATAATCTCAATTGATCTATGGTTTGGCCTGAGTGACAATCTCGCAATTCTGGCGGTCTATCGGTGGTTAATATCAAGAGTGGTACGCGACTATATGAGGCTTCAATTACTGCTGAATAAAAATTTGCCCCTGCTGTACCAGAGGTACAAACTATTACCACAGGGCGTCCGGTTGCTTGAGCTTGTCCCAAAGCAAAAAAGGCGGCGGAACGTTCATCGAGAATGGAAATCGCTTCAATCTCAGGTACTTGTTGAGCAAAAGCTACTGCTAAGGGTGTAGAGCGCGATCCCGGACAAACGATCGCACAAGTCAATCTCAATCGCTTTAGGGTCTCTGTTAAAATGTAAGCCCAAAGTTGATTAACATTCCTAAAGGCGATCGGCATTAAATCAAACATAGCTATAAAACAATCTGAAATTTTAGATTTTGTTTAGGGAAATTTAATTTAAAATCCATCTGGGAAAGTTTGCTGAAAAGAAGTCCGAGGGGAGGGAAGCCGATCCTCGATACTTGGAAATCACCTTTGCGTCATGGTGGGTTGCAAACCAACCCTGACAAATGCGGTGATGGAACCCAACACCGCCACGCAAGTTTGGAGGAAAGAAAATCTCCAAACAAACTTGCTCCACTTTCTACAAAATGCCCAATTTGCTCTCAAACTTTTATGGACTGCATTCATTTAACGGGAATTCGCGGCTATGGCTACACTGGGTATCTACCAGAAGAACAGGTGCTAGGACAATGGTTTGAGGTGGATGTGAGGTTATGGTTGGATATTTCCATAGCGGCCAAGACTGACGCGATCGAAGACACTTTAGATTATCGCAGCGTCATTGGCTTGATACAACATCTGGTCAAAACGTCTAAGTTTGCTTTGGTGGAGAAATTGGTAGCAACGATCGCAGATTCTATTCTCCAAGAATGCGATCGTGTAACACAAGTCCAAGTCATTCTGAGCAAACCTGCCGCACCTATTCCAGACTTTGGTGGCAAAATTAGCATTGAACTGACTAAAAGTAAGTCCAATCTCTAAAACACAAAATGTGTTTTTCTTCTCAATATCTATAAACTAGCAAAAACAGGGGGTTTACGTGGAGTGTGGAAGTATCTCCCAAAGAGAATCTTTCCTGCCATTCCCCCCAGCACCTGTTTTTTATCAAAAAACTAAAAAATCACGTAATCTGCTAATGAGCATTTGATTTGTATATTTTCAGTTCAAATCATTTATGATGAAATTTTAACCAAAAGCAATGAATAATTCTAACTAATAATCTTTCATTCACAATTAAAAATTTAATACCAATTCTTTGTAAGGCTGCATCAAATCAAGATTATTTGGTGAACCAAGGGGCAAAATCACCTGATTAATTGTTAGTAGCATTCTAGTTAATGGATAATATCATATTGCATAGAACACACGATATTAATTTTTTAAACTAAGCTTAAAGTAGTATGCTGTAATTTAATTAAATTTTGTTCTTGATTATTTTTTAAATAAATACTATACTTAGTATTTATTTTCTTCAGAGAAAATATTGTATATTCTTGAAAATCAGTTTTTGATTGATGGTAATTATATGGTAACTTCCGTTTCATGGAAATGGCATGATATTAACTGCATAGAATAATCAAAATAAGCTTTAACAAGCACAGAAATTATCGGAGGTTAATAACATGATGCTATTTGCTCATTAGTCAGTATCTATATCAAGCAATAACACAGGCTATTAAAAGATTGTTTATGATAAAATAATAACCTTTATATCGAGTTGACACTGACAGCAAAAATCTGAACCTTAGCAAACAGGTTATATTACCATGTTCGCCCGCAAAATCCTAGTTGTTGAGGATGAAAAAATCATAGCCTCAAATATTAGAAAGAGTTTACAAAAATTAGGTTATTCCGTTTCAGAAATAACCAAGTCTGGTGAAGAAGCAATAAAAAAGGTAGCCGAAACTCATCCACATTTAGTATTAATTGATATCTGCCTAGCTGGTGAAATTGACGGTATAGACATAGCAGATATTATCCAAAATCAGTTCCATGTGCCTGTAGTATATCTAACAGATTGTTCGGAATATAAAACATTACATAATAATCAGCTAAGTGAGCCTTTTAGTTACATAGTCAAACCATTTATCGAAAGTGATTTACATTTTGTAATTGAAATGGCCCTGTATAAACATCAGAGCAAAAAAATATTATATGAAGAGAAACAGAGGCTGGCAGCAATTATTAACAGTATGGGCAGTGCAGTGATTGTGACTTATGCAAATGGTTGTATTCAAATGATGAATCCCAGAGCAGAACTAATCACTGGCTGGAAGCAAAATGAAGCGTTCGGTAAAGATTTAGTAGAAGTCATTAACTTAGTTGACAAAGATGTAGGAGAAAAAATTGAACATTTAGCCAAAGATGCAATCGAAGCAGGTGAATTTTTCAATTTACCAGAAAACTGCACACTGATTACCAAAGATGGCAAAGAGATAGCGATTGGGGATAATATTGCACCCATCCGCGATCGAGATGGTAATATTAGTGGTACGGTTTTAGTTTTTCAAGATATCACCAAACGCAAGGAGACAGAGGCGCAACTGATACGAAATGCGTTTTATGATGGGCTGACAGCATTACCAAATCGTGTTTTATTTTTAGATCGGCTTAGACAAACAATTGAACGTAGTAAACGCAGAAATGATTATTATTTTGCAGTTTTATTTTTGGATTTAGATGGCTTCAAAGAGATTAACGATCGCTTTGGGCATGGACTAGGAGATGATTTTTTAGTAGCGATCGCTAGACGTTTAGAGTCGTGTTTACGCGGTGGCGATACTGTAGCACGATTTGGTGGTGATGAGTTTACTGTTCTTTTAGAGGATATTAAAGACATTACTGACGCTACCAATGTTGCCAAACGGATTCAAGAATCCTTGCGATCGCCACTTAACCTGAATGGATATGAATTATCTACTACAGCTAGCATTGGTATTACATGGAATTTTAGTAGTTATGAGGAGCCGGCAACTTTGCTACGAGATGCTGATATTGCGATGTACCGAGCTAAACGGAAGGGAAAAGCTACTTATGCCATATTTAGTTAATTAGTCCTTTCTGCTGCCATTTAAAACGATCTAAATGTCATGGAAAAAACCGAAAAACAGAAAATGCTCGCAGGCGAATTATACCTGGCGGAAGATCCAGAATTAGCTACGGAAAATAAGCGAGCTAGTCGTTTGTTGCGAAGGTACAATTCTACAACTGAAGAACAGCAAGAGCAACGGCAGCAAATTTTGCAAGAGTTATTTGGAAAGATCGGTGACAAAGTATCGATTGTGCCACCCTTTCACTGTGACTATGGTAGTAATATTTTTGCTGGCGACAAGTTTTATATGAACTATGGCTGTGTAATTTTAGACTGCAATACAGTTCATATTGGCGATAATGTCTTGTGCGCTCCTTATGTACAAATTTATACTGCTTACCATCCTACAGAGCCAGAAATTCGCCTTTCTGGGAGAGAATTAGCTGCCCCAATTAACATTGGTAACAATGTCTGGATTGGTGGCAGTGCAATTATTTGTCCAGGTGTAACTATTGGTGATAACACAAGCATTGGTGCTGGCAGTGTAGTTGTCAAAGATATACCTGAGAATGTAGTCGCTGCTGGCAATCCCTGCCGCGTCATTCGGTATTTGTCGTAGAGTTTAAAATTTATAACCTCTAGCAATCCAATAGAGCCAGTCTGCGATCGCTTCTTGAGTTTCGCTATCAGTATCAATGGCTGCTATTTCAGATAACTTTGCAGAATATACATCTTCATCCTTACCATTAATGTAAGCCACTTCTACAAACATCTCTTTTAAGCACTCATCATCTGGAGCCATTCCCAGCACTTCCACATCTTTCTCCTCAGTAGAGCCTGATTTGCGTCCCTTCTTAGTCCACTTAGCCACAAAAGGAAAATTCAGAACCTCTTCGAGGTAGTAATACCAACCCATAGCTCGGTCTTCTTTGTCTTCAGCATCTACAACGATCTCTGTTTTAATGCGATGCTCTCGGTTTTCGTCGGCTTCAACATTAGGCATAAGATAACGCTTTACGTGTATAACATTTTGATAATATTACCAAAGTCTTGACTAAGAATAATTTTTCTAAAACATAGTTAAGTATATAGGACTTATGCATAAGATACATCCCAACCCCCTTTAAAAAGTGGGCTTTTAGGGTTCACTTTTTTTATGGGAGATTAGAGAGGATCTAGGTTTCAGTTTTCAGTGCGTAAGTCTTGCTATATCTAAGTTATACAAAAAACCGCTTATCATTGACAAACGGTTTTCTAGTTATATTCCCTCAAAGAGGAACTTATTTGCTGTGCTTCGGTGCTAAATGATTTCTCAGCACCAAAGCGCAAAATTTTTCAGAAATTAAACTAGTCTCAAATCAGGATAATTTGCCAGTACATCATCAGACGTGAGGGTATCATTTTCAGCCTGTGGAGTCCAAAGTACTTCAATTGCCAGAAGTTTCTCACTAGGGATACTACCAATTTGGCGCAAAGCTTGACGCAAATCATCAGCACTGTTAATTGCTGCGGGGATTTCAAACTTGCCTAGTGTAGCTGCCAGCAAGGTGACAATAATATATTCTCCAGGGCCTTCAGTAAATAGGCGGGTGGGATTGTCGAGTTCACCAACCGGGGGTAAAGCATCTTTGGCAAGAGCTGCTTTTAGCTGGTTGTTGACGTTAGAAAGAGTTTCTTCACTAAATTTGCTGCGTTCTGCCAGTGACAGCCGATTAAACTGACTTTCAGCTGAATTTAAACTGGCTTGTTGAGTACCACCACCTGCATATACAAAGTATTCGGGATGACGGAGTAAAGCTAGGCTGGCTTCTTGCAGAATTTCTGCTCTCCCCTCTGGGGTGTTAGTATCAGCAGTTTCAGCAATGTGGTTGAGTTCATTTTGCAATTCGCGGGCTTGAGCTAACAAACCGACTTGTAAACGAGTTACCGAAACAGGAGAGTTGCTGCTGTAATCGGCTTCTCCAGTTTCACCACTAGAGACGCGGCGGAAAGTTTGCCATAGGAAATTAGCGATCGCAAAGAAGATTAAGATGCTAAATAGACCACCAAATCCTCCCCCAATACCCCAAAAAGGAATTAGGAAGGGAAAGCCAAAACCGCCACCAAATCCTCCGCCAGGATAATATCCGCCCCCGCCAGGTGGCACATAAGTGCGTGGTGTATAAGTGCGGCTGGAAGGCGCTCTAAATGAGCCACCACCGATACGGCCCCCACTGCGGGCTGCTAATGCTCCATCGGCGTGACTAAGAGCCAAAGCTAACACCAGACTTAGGACTAAGAAGGTCTTTAACAGTGGTTTGATGGTTTGTTGTAGTTTTTTACGCATAGTTACAATCGCTTAGAAAACGGAATTTTTTATGATTTCTCCCCATGTTGGTAGGAGTGTTGCGCTATGGCGCTAACGACAGCCTGTAACAAGCAAGCTTTGTAGCATTCACTTTTAAAGGCTACATACTCAATCTACCGCGTCTTATCTGGCGTAGGCAGCGATCGCAGGGGGGATTTCTCGACTGGGGAACCGTACCTTAAGATATGTTCACAATTACAGAAAGTTGCGATGTCTACGACGGTCTAAGCCTACGGGCAATTGTTGCTACGTCTTGGATTAGCATTTCTATACTACAGTCTTGAATTATACAGTTGATTATTTTGACTAATTTTTTAATACTTCACCGACTTGTTTTGTCACAATGTGGGAGGATATTTTTAATATATAAGCACTATATACTACATTCATAAATCAATATATTTACTTATTTACGAAAAACATCAAGTGACTAGAATGCTAATCAGTAAAGCTAACAAGACACTAAATGGTTATTAAATGCTTGTACAGCTTTGTGGCATTTTGGCACACAACTTCAAAGTATTCACGATATTATATTAAGAGTAGGTAATTTTAGCAACATTTATTCGCTAAGTAAATTAACTCCAAGTGCTAGATTTTATTTATTGTCCATCATGCACATAAATTCTCAATACTGGAGAATTTTGCCGCCAAAATAAAATCAATACAAAAAAATAATCTTCCTGGCTAATCTTCTAAAATAGCCTTCAAGTTTTTCTACCAGATTCGTTTTAAAAGAAATAAAATAATAATTATGGCTTTGGAAGTAATCCTAATTGCAAATAAATTGAAAATTATTTGAAGTAAATTCGTCAACTTGATTATGGAACATATTTCTCAACTAACAGCTGAAATCAGAGATAAAGCTGCATACCCAGATATCCTAGTCATCAGCCGGATCTTCCTGCCGAAAGAAGCTGTAATTGGGGAATATATGTATAATCGCTGTCTCCAAGATCCAGAGCGAGTTATTGTGCTGACAGCGAGTTGTTCAGGAGATAAAGTATTTGACGAAAGTCAACAATTTCCTGTGTATCGCTGGTTTTATCCTAGATACTGGCGTAGTGGCTTTGTGGGAAATATCCTGAAGCCTTTTGTCAATATTGTCTGCTCATTTGTCCTCGCAATCAAACTCTATTTTCGTTATCACTACCGTTATATAGAATGGGGCCACGGCTATGACTTTCCTTCACTGTTGCTATTGAGCTATTTCTTACCTATTCGCTTTTTTATCTATTTGCACGGGAATGATTTTCTTTGTACTTTACACAATCCCGTGCTGCGATCGCTATTTAAATTAACACTTAAACGAGCCGAAGGTATTGTTTGTAACAGTTCCTATACACAAGACTATCTCAGAACTGCTTTCCGATTAGATACTCCTACCCACGTCATTAACCCAGTAATCAGACCAGAAAAATTTGGTAATAATGTAGAAAGTCCCAGCAGCCTTGATGATTTACGGGTTCGCGTGCGTCAGGCGTACAATATTCCCGAATCAGCAATAGTTATTCTCTCCATCGGAAGGTTAGTAAAACATAAAGGTTTCGACCGAGTAATTGATAACATTCCACTATTGCTAACTTTTGGGGTGGATGTTCACTATATAATCTGCGGTGAAGGGCCAAGTGAATCGGAACTGAAATCTTTGGCGCATCGTTTGCGGGTAGATAAGCGCGTCCACTTTGCTGGATATGTGCCGGAGCGGGAATTAGCAGGTTATTATGCAGCTTGCGACATATTTGCCATGCTGACTTTATTGGATACTAAACCTAACAATATGGAGGGTTTTGGTATGGTTTATTTAGAAGCAAGTTACTTCGGTAAGCCGATAATTGCCCCTCGTTTAGGCGGTGTTCTAGACACAGTTCAGCATGAAGAAAATGGGATACTGGTTAATCCTAATTCTGGTTATGAAGTTTTTCAAGCTTTCAATCGGTTGTGCAAAGATCAGCAGCTACGCGAGCAACTTGGCCGCAAAGGTAAAGAATTAGCCAAGCGGAGAACCCTTCACAGATCGCTTTACAAATCTGATTTGTAAGACTTTTTTTGGCATACGCTCAGTTTTTTGTTTTCATCAGGATTAGTTTTAAGGTAATCTTTAAGGCGATCGCATCCTTCATGTAGCAGTTCATCTAATCCCCGGATACGCCACACAATTACCGTCTTGTCTTCACTGGCTGTAGCCAGTAGTTTACCATCCGGGCTAAAATCTGCACTTCTGACAAAGCCTTGATGACCTGTAAATTCTGCTACTTCTTGTCCTAATAAATTCCACAATTTAGTTGTGTAGTTTGCTGAAGATGTAGTCAGTAGTTTACCATCTCGGCTGAAAGCTATTTGTGTGACTCTGCCTTCATAAGTCTTAAATTCTTTTAACTGCTTTCCTGAATAATCCCATAGCCTGACAGTACTATCATCTCCAGATGTAGCCAATTTATTCTCCGTGGGGCTAAAACCAACAGTGGTAACATAGCCCTTATGACCGATCAATTCTGCTGATGGTTTTCTATTAATATCCCACTTGCCATTAATATCCAACTTGTCATTAATATCCCACAGCAACGCCGTCCCATTTTCTCCAACTGTAGCTAGCAGCTTGTCATCTCGACTAAATCTAACGGTCTCAACTTTACTTTTACCTTTGTACGGAAATTTTCCCCATCTGTTTCCTTTACGATCCCACAGTTTCGCTATACCATCATCTCCAGCGCTAACAAACTTATCGCCTGCGTGATTAAAATTGATACTCCGTATTGCTTGAGAATGCCCCTCGAAAGGTTTCAATGGCTTTAACGGTTCTCCGGTGCGCTTCCAAAGCTTTATTGTGCCATTTTTTCCACCTGTAACAATGAGGTCTTCTTTTGGGCTAAAACGCACACTATTGACACCCCCTTGACCGGCTTTGAATTGTTTTAGCGGCTCACCTTTGAGGTTCCAAAGCCTAATAAAGTCATCCTCTGAAGCTGTAACTAGTAACTTACCATCTGGGCTAAAACGAACACTACTAACAGCTTTTTCATGCCCCTCTAGTTTGATTGAAGGATTTTTGGGTTTGATTAATGATTTTCCTGAAACTGCCCAGAATCTTACCGTACCATCATCTTTTCCACCAGTGGCAAGAGTATCGCCTTTGTCATTAAACCGGATGCTAACAACACTGCCCTGATGACCCTTAAATTCTGCTTGTTTGCCATTAAAATCCCACAGTTTAACTGTGCCATCTTTGCCTGCTGTCGCAAGTTGTGTACCATCTGGGGTAATACGAACTGTCTCAACACCATTCTGATGAGCCTCAAATTGCGACAGTTCTTTTCCAGCAAGATCCCACAACCTTACTTTATCATCATCTCCAGCTGTAGCAACTTGCTTTTTCTTGGGGTAAAACCAAATACTGTTAACACTACATTTTTTAGCATCTTTGACACTGCATCCATGACCCTTAAATGTTGCCAATTTTGTTCCTTTGAGATCCCAAAGCTTTGCCAAACCATCCTCTCCAGAGGTGGCAAATTGCTGGCCATCATCTGGATTATTGAGGCTTTTGATACTTCCCTGATGGGCATCTATTGTTAAAACAGGTTCTCCATTGAAATGCCACAGTTTGACTTTACCATCATCTCCAGCAGTCACCAGAAGGTCTTGGTTTGGAAGAAAACGGACACTATTGACACTACATTTACCACCTTCTGCTGGTGGCTTGTCTTTTTCTAAGTACCGACCATCGGCACATGCATGCTGCATAGGTTTAGATTTTAGAACAGGAGGTGACTCTTTACTCTTTGAGTCAGCCCACTGCTGAATCTTTGAGACATCCCATAGAATTACCCAACCGTTACTTGCACCTGTAGCCAATATTTTTTGATCTTTACTAAAATCGATACTTTTGATACTGTTAATGTGCTTACTGTCCAGTTGAACATATTTCAATCTTTCCAATTTCTTGTCCTGGAAATCCCACCAGGTAGCCGTACCGTCTTCTTCAGCAGCAACAATTAACTCTCCCTTTTTGTTGTCCTTGCTAATAAAACGGATACTGTTTACACCTCTGTGGTAAGTATTGATTTGATTTGTTTGATGAATATTATCCAGAATCTTCTGCAAAGCTAGCAGAGGACTTGTGGCTGGACAATCTTGCAAACAATTACTATTCCAAAAAGCCATCTTTTTAACTTCTTGTCCGGCTTCCATTGCTGATACCAAAGCCTCGATTTCTCCAGCACCAGACTCAAAATTTCTTAACGCGGTGACTCCAGAGGCTTCAACTTCAGCTGTCCATCGTAGCCAAAAGGCAACCATAGCTAAGATTGAGACTACTACTAAACCACCTGTCAGCCCAAATAGAGTCAGCTTGCGACGGCGTTCTTTTTGTTGACGATCGCGATCGCGCAATGCCAAACTCTGCTGGATAAAATCTTGCTCTGCTTTGCTCAACTCATCTTGGCGCTGCTGGAACCAATTTTCCGCTTCCCCTAGCGGTACACCTCGCAGCAATGGCCCTTCATCTTGTCCGGCATTTTCCCACTGACGCATTCTCGATCGCAATACTTCTTGCCAAGTGCGGAAAGAGCGATCGCTCTCCATCCATCTGTGCAGTTGTCCCCATTCTCGAATCAAGGTTTCATGGACAATCTCTACTGTTTCTTGTTTTTTGCCAGCAGTGTCATTAAGTCCAGTTACCACTAGCCGCGCATCAGCTAGACGCTTAACCAAATCCCAATTATCTCCTACCTCATTTCTAGTAGCTAGTCGGCGTGTGTCTTCTGTGCCTTCTCCAGGACGCACTAGCTGAACAAATATTTGCTGTGCTTGTTCTTGTTCCTTTGGTTTGAGCTTGGCAAACTCGGCTTCTGCATGGTTCGCCAAGGACTTTTCTACACCGCCAATTGCTTCATAAGCGGCATGAGTCATTTGGCGATTTTGCTGTTCTGCCCATAGTTGCGTCAAAGTAAATTCTAGTAAAGGCAAATTCCCTGGTGAATCTACCACCGCTTGGAGAATCTGCTTCACAAGACCCTCTTCTAACCTTACCCCTTGCTTGTTTGCAGGTAGAGCGATCGCCTGCTGCAATTCTTCTCGGTTCATTGGCGCAAGTTTTAAATCAGCATTCTGCAAAGCATTGGCAAAGCGATAATCTAAAAGCGCATATCCCAGAAAGTCAGCCCGCAAGGTCAGCAAAAGGGTAAAATTGTCTACCAGTTTAGCCGCTTCTAATAGTTGATTTAAAAATAATTGGCGCTCTTGAATATCTGAGCAAGAAGCGTAAAGTTCCTCAAATTGATCGACTACCAGTAATAGCCGCTTATTATCGTTCTCTGACAAAATTCGGGATAAAACAGTATGTGCTGCTACTTCTTGCGATCGCAACCCACAAGCTAAGTTTCCCGCCTCAATATCCTGTTGCGTCTTTCCCTTCTCTGGTTCGCGTAGGCGCACGATTACTGCTGCAAGTTCATCTACAGGATGAGTTTTTGGGCGAAAGGACTCAATTAGCCAATTGCTTTGTTGGCGTAAATTAGGAATTAAACCCGCAAACACTACACTAGATTTACCACTACCAGAAGCCCCAATTACCGCTACTAATGATTGTTTTTGTACTGTATCTACAAGTTTCTGGGTGAAAATATCCCGCCCAAAGAAAAATCGTGCGTCTTCTTCCCGAAAAGCAAATAGACCACGATAGGGACACGAAGCAATAGCTATAGCTTGCTCACTCAATATAGGCCATGCTATCACCAGCAGCCGTGTGGGAATCATAAACCCAACTTTAGCATCTGGTTGGTTGATGTCTGCTGCTACTGCTATTCCTACTACACCCTGAAGCTCACCATCCCAGATTGGCGCACCACTGAAACCCGGCTTTAATCCGTAACCTGTTTGTTTCTCATCCTCTAGTTGCACCCAACTTTTACCCGTGTGTCCGCGTAAAACGCCGGTAGCCCAAACACCATCTGGTTGTCCTGCGGGAAAACCAAATACTCGGAAAGGATGTCCCGCCCATTCATCAGATGTAATTAATGGTGCTGTTAGAGCCTGATTTGGGGGAGAAAGTGCTAACTCTAATCCGGCAATATCTTCTAATTCCACACTCGGATTCACAGGTAGCCAGAAAATAACCTTAGCTTTGAGCAGTTGTTTGGGTGCAACTAACGGAAAATCCAAGGTTATTTCTGCATCTGGCATTTGAACAGTTGTTCTGGTAAGTCCCAAAGCATCAGCTACCACATGGGCGCAGGTGATGATGTACTTCTGAGAAACTAAAAAGCCAGCACCAATTACTTTGCCCTTGTTACTGTTAGAGTAAATTCTGACAATAGATGACTCAAGGGGTGCTACCATTTTGTGAATCTTTTTTCCACTTCAAAGTGATTTCATAGTTGACTTCACTATTGCCAGAAGCTACAACTGCCCCAAGTTGAGCGCTAATTTTGATGCCAAACTTGACTTCTACTTCATCTGCCGGCTGTTTGAGGCTGCCGATTTTGGTAATAATTGCATTAGCTATGGGCTTAACGGTTTCTAGGGCTGACTCGAAAGTTTGTGTAGCTTTCTCAACCACTTGGTCTCGCAAACTGATGCGATCGTCTATCTGTGCGGCTTCGTCTACTTCAACAAAGATCGATTCGCCACTTTCAAGAGGAAATTCTATGATGTGCTTCACAATAAATTTACAAGATTTGGGTATAAATACGTAAAATTCTATATATACAGATTATAGAGAGCTTTGTATTACTTTAAGTTCCCAGATAATGCAACTTTTAGAATGTAACAGTCATTTTGCCACCCCAAATAGGTTGATTCCGAAATATGCCGAAAACCCTTGAGGTTGAAACAGACTTAACCACCACCAACAATAGTTACCACTTCTAAGCGATCGCCTGGTTGCATTTTTGTTTGCAGCCAAAACTGGCGGTGTAAAATTTCGCCATTATATTCTACAGCCACCAAGCGGGGGTTAAAACCCAGTTTTTGGAGCAAATCGGGTAAAAAAGTTTCAAATGGGCAACTATGGGTTTCCCCATTTACCTGAATCGTAATCTCATTAGACATAATATATGTGTAGGGCATTGGGAATTAGGAATTGGAAATTGGGTATTGGTTACTCACTTTGGGCAAATGACAAATGACAAATGACTAATGACTAATGACTCTTTTAAATTTCTGGTTTAATGCGATTGAGTTGGGATAGCAAATATTGTGTTACTAGAGTAGGCTGTTCGGCTTGCATGAGCGATCGCACCACCGCTACACGTTCGGCTCCGGCATCGATCGCATCATTGATATTATTGGCATCTATTCCCCCAATGGCAAACCAGGGAATTGAGCAATTTTTGGCTGCATAGCTGACATATTCTAAACCTGTTGCTGCCTTACCTACTTTCGTCGGAGTTTCATAAACTGGCCCCACGCCAATGTAATCTACACCTTCAGCAATTGCCCCTTGCATTTCTTCTTTATTTGTGGTAGAAAGACCTATCAGACGCTGTGAACCGAGTAATTGCCGAGCAACAGCAATAGGCATATCTTGTTGTCCCAGATGCACCCCATCGGCATCGACAGCTAAAGCTAGATCCACGCGATCGTTAACAATGAACAAAGCACCGTAGATGTGGCATAACTGGCGGAGTTTTCTAGCTTGTTCCAGACGCAAAGAATCATCGGCGGTTTTGTCGCGGTATTGTAAAAGGGTTAATCCTCCTTTAAGTGCGGCCTCGACATTGTTCAACAAATTTTCATGTGGGGAAGTCACAAGATACAAATGCGATCGCCACAACAATTGATGGCGCTGATGACCCATTAAACTACTTTCTAGGGTATAAACCTGATAGCGCATCTGTTTACAAGCCTTAGCCATATTTGGTTGGGTTAGCTTGCTGTATTCTTCCAGCACCCGCAAAGCTTCTTCGACGCGGCAAAAATTAGCTTGCAATACCGATTTTATACTAGCTCGTTCTTCTTCTTGAGGATGGGTTAACTCAGTTCCAGGATCGCCTGGTGTATCTCGCGCCGCCCGCAATTCTGAGGTATGCCACCTGGCTACATCTTGGCGCAGGCGCTTGCATTCAAGAGCTAACTGGGCATTATTCAAGCCAAAACGACACCATTCTTCAATAATTCGTAAGCCTTCACGAGCGCGGTCTAAATTGGCATCTAAAATGCGGTAAACAACTTGTTGTATTTGCTCTTTTTGGCTGAATGGCTCGACCATTACAACAACCCCGTTAGTACTTTCATCAAAGTGTGAATTATCATATCTCTTAGTAACCATAAGCTCATAAATTTGCTTTTTTTTACTCAATTTTCGCTGAATCTACGCAAAACAACGTAGTAGTGAGGGTTACGATAAATTATCCCATGTTCCTATAGGCAGTGATAAGGGTAGTTTGAGGCTACAGTTTTGCACTAAGGTTAGTCAAGTCTTTTTGGGTGAACAACAAGCTTAAAAAGGACTAGTACCGCAAGGCGGAATTCAAAATTCAAAATTCAAAATTCAAAATGAATACAGCGTAAGCCTTTCGTTGATTTGAAATGGTAGCTTTATTTACGCCGTGGTGTACTAGCCGAAAGGGATACACCAGAAAATCTCCAATGGGCAAACTAAATTGAGACTGTATGGATACTATTTAGAGAGTATTTGTTTTTTGAGGAAGATTTAAAAGATGTTGGTAATCACCATCTCCCCAAAAACTGGTAATTACCAAAATTTTTGTCAGAGTTCAAGGATTGCAACGGCCCACATCCCTCCCAGAACTTAAGTCCTGGGCTAATAATTAAAGTCCACTTAAGTGGACTTTAATTCTTGTTTAGTTCTCTTGAGAGGAATACAATCTGTTAGCTTTGGAATTCTATTCTGAGGCGATGATTGTTAGATGTGAATAATGACAAGCTCTTTGGGGGTGAAAGTCTTTTGGCAAAGATATTGTTGAACAGACACAATATCATTTATTACCCTGTATTAAAAATCGCCAATCAGTCAATATGTGAGTAATATTATCGACATAATACTCTCTAAGAGTATAAGAATTTATTGTTACTTCTAAGGAGTGTGTTAAATATGATTCACTGGAGTGCATTTACTAAGTACCGTAGAGTAGATATTATGCTTGCAAGGCTGAAGTTTCTGGAATCAGCAAAGCTTTTATTTTTTAGCTTATCAGTATTATCTTTTACCGTCAGTATAGGAACAGCAAGTATAGCGTTCCTGGGTAGCGCGATCGCTCAGATGCCATCGACACCAAATTCAGCACCTGTGGGTGAGAAAACCAATTCTCAGGCTAACATGCTGTTTGTCAACCCCAATGGTGGAAATGACAGCGCAGGTAATGGCAGCGAATCTGCTCCTGTAAAAACGATTACCCATGCGTTGCGATTAGCTAACGCCAATACTGTAATTATGCTCTCCACGGGTACTTATAGCGCCGAGACAGGAGAGGAATTTCCCTTAATGCTGAAACCGGGTGTTTCAATTCAAGGCAACCCTAGCAATCAAGGTAAGGATATTATCATTCAGGGAGGTGGTGATTACCTGAGCCGCAGCTTTGCTGGTCAAAATGTCACAATTGTAGGAGCAACCCAAGCTTTGCTCGCTGGGGTAACGGTAACGAACCCCAATCGCCGGGGTTACGGTTTATGGATTGAATCGAGCGATCCGGTAATCGCGGAAAATACATTTACTGGTAGTACTCAAGATGGCATTTCTGTATGTGGTAATGCTGCACCCACTATTAGCAAGAATTACTTCGATCGCAATGGAGCCAATGGCATCACAATAGCTGGTAACTCCAGTCCCCAAGTGAAGGAGAATGTTTTTCACGAAACGGGTTTTGGAATTAATATTGCTCAAAATGCCGCTCCGATAGTCATAGGCAATCAAATTCAGAACAATAGATCGGGAATTGTGGTGCAAGCAAAAGCCCGCCCGATTTTACGGAATAATATTATTCAAGATAATAAAGAAGATGGTTTAGTTGCGATCGCTCAAGCAATGCCAGATTTGGGTAGTGCATCGGAACCTGGGGGTAATCAATTTCAAAATAATGCCCGCTATGACATCAACGCCAGCGCTGCTAAAGAGGTGATTTCTGCTGGCGGTAATAATCTTGTGAGCGATCGCATCACTGGCAAGGTAGATATTAACGGGACAATAGCACTAGCAGCCCAAAATTCTCAATCGACTCCCAGCAATGTGCCACAAGAAATACCACCAACTGGGGAAATCACCTTCTCGGCTCCCGAAACCTCTGAAACTACCAATGGGCAAACCAGCAACAGCATTTCAGCAAATAATCCTGTTTCTACACAATTAAATAGTCAATTGCTGCCATTAGTGCCAGCCAATGTTCCACTTTCCAGGCCTATATCCAATCAGCAGCAAACTACCTCTAAAATTGTCGATTTTCCTACTCCTAGCAGTTTGTCAGCCAGACAAATACCTGCAACTTTCAGTCCAGCGCAGCCGCCTAATACACCACAGTTAAATTATGTGCGGATCGATCCTAATACGATTGAGTTTACAGCCCCTGAGTACCCATCCAATTCAGTTGCCAGCACGAGGAATCAAACACAGCAGCCATTACCAATAGTAGAAGCTACTGCCCCAAATGCGTCAGCACTTTTACCACTTCCCGATCGCAATATCTCTATCCCTAATCCTCGCAATATACAAACAAGTTCTGTAACTATGCCCGATCGCGGTAACTCTGCGACACAGTTCGGTATCCGTTATCGCGTAGTTGTTCCACTCTTCACTGATAAAGATAAAGATTTAGTGCGATCGCTTGCTCCTGGTGCGTTTCCCACAGTTTGGCAAGGCCAAAGAGTTATGCAAGCAGGAGTATTTAGCAGTGAATATAACGCTAAAGAAATGCTCAAAACCCTCTCTAGTAAAGGTTTAAGAGCCATTATGGAGCCGTTGAATTAATGAGTGCTGAGTGCTAAAAAATCCTATCCTGGCTTGTGATCCAAACGGGTGGCTTGCTCTAAGGCGGCTTTTTCTTTAGCTCGGCGGACATAAGGTTGTAATTGAGAGCGATCGCAACCTGTTAAAATAATCAAATTTTCTAAGCTGATTCCCCGCATTAACATTTCTACGCGCCAGGTTTGTTGCGCCTGGGCGATCGCTGGCGTTTGTCCTTGGGGAGTTAATAGTCCCTCACTCCAAACTTGCCAACGTTTCTCAAGCTCTGATTCTGACATCGGCGTGCCTATTTCATTCAGAAACATGCCTGTTTGAGCATCTTTACGACTTTTCAGCCATTTAATTAAGGGATTATTGGTAAAAGAACCGTAGCGTTTCCCCAAAATCCATTGATTCACAGGCACTTGACGGACAAATCCGGGGATTGTAATTTGTAGGAAATGCCCTTGAGTATCGTAGATTTGGTGCGATCGCTCCAAGCGAATTATTTCAGTGGCGGATAACCCAGCCCCAAATAACACATAAGCCAAGGCATAATCTCGGATTCCCGATTTCCTTGCTTGTTGCAAAATTTCATTAACTAAACTAGCTGGTAAATCAGCTACTTCTGTGGTGTTAAACCCTCCTTGGAAACAGCTTGTTGCTGATTCTGCTGAGGATGACATGGCTCCATGTAAAAACAACTCCACCAAATTTTCCAGAAAATCATCCCGATCCTCCCAAAGTTCGTGAAATTCGCTGGTGAACTCAATTACGGCATATCCCAAGATCATCCCATTCAGCAAACTGGCTAATTTTTCTGCTGGTAAATAGGTATTTAGGTGTCCTTGCTGGATTACAGTAGCTAAATACTGAGCTACATAGCGGTTTGCCTCTGTTACTCCCCTGCCTAATGCGCGGCGATTTTCTGCCGGAAATTGGTCGGCTTCACCTACCACAGACCGGACGAACTCTGGCACTCGTTCTAATGCATGTAAGCTATCACTTGCATAATCTTTCAGAGCTTGGTAGACATTGCCAGGAGGTGTTGCCCGCCGCACTAGCGACTCACCTAAATCCTTGAAGGCTGCGGACTCTTCTAGCACAGCTAAAAGTAATCCGTGCTTATTGCCAAAATTCCGAAATAGAGTCACTTCGTTGACTTCGGCTTTTTCAGCAATTTGGCGGGTTGTGGTAGCGCTAACTCCCTGAGCCGAAAACAACTCAAGTGCAGCTTGAATCAGGCGTTGACGAGTGGAAATAAGGTGAGAAGACATAGAAAAATGCAAGTGGCACTTGCAGGGATATCAGAGTTCTGCTAGCATAACAAATGTAAGTGATACTTGCTTTACTCTCCCCTACGGGTGACGCTCCTGCGTCGCTAGTGCTGCGCTAACGCCAGCCACTAATGGGGGAAACCCCCTTGGCCCTAGCCTCTCCCTTTGGGAGAAGACCGCGCTGGCTCACTGTAACTAACATAATATACAGTGCGAGTAAATCCCTTGTGGGATGGCATCCGAGAAAAGGCAAATTGCTTCATCATCCATCAACAGGAATTTTTATGACCGCAAATTTTGGGGCGATCGCCCCTGAGAGAGGCAACTCACCTCAACTCAGTTGGACAAATGTAGTATTTTTTACTACGTTTCATGCTTTAGCACTTCTGGCTCCTTGGTTTTTCTCCTGGCCAGCATTAGGTTTGCTAGTGTTTCTCCACTGGTTATTCGGGAGTATTGGTATTTGCCTGGGATATCATAGACTACTGAGCCATAAGAGCTTCCAAGTCCCCAAGTGGTTAGAGTATGCGATCGCCCTCATTGGAGCGCTGGCTTTACAAGGTGGGCCAATTTTTTGGGTAGGTGGACACCGCCAGCATCACGCTCACACGGAAGATATTAATTTAGACCCCTACTCTGCTCAAAGAGGATTTTGGTGGAGTCATATACTATGGATTTTCTACCCGCGTCCCGAATTTTTTGACTATGAAACCTATAAGAAATATGCCCCCGATCTAGCTAGACAACCCTTCTATTGTTGGCTGGATCGCTACTTTTTGCTGTTGCAAATACCCTTCGCACTGCTCCTATATGCTTTAGGAGGATGGCCTTTTGTGTTCTATGGTGTGTTTCTTAGATGTGTCTTGCTTTGGCACTCAACCTGGTTTGTGAACTCAGCATCACATCTGTGGGGTTATCGTACCTTTGATGCTAATGATGGCGCTCGTAATCTTTGGTGGGTATCCATCGTCACTTATGGAGAAGGATGGCATAACAACCATCATACTTATCCCCACATGGCGAAATCTGGATTGTCTTGGTGGGAGATTGATATTACTTGGTGGAGCATCCTAGTTTTGCAGACTTTGGGTTTAGCCAAAAAAGTTGTCTCACGTCCTCCTCAAGGTGCAACTCACGGCTAAATTGCAACTCAAAGATCGTGAATTTCTTAAGCCGATTGCTTCCCGCAGTCGGCTTACTAATTTTTAGGGACTTCCAAATAAAAAAATATCCCAAATTTTCTTGTGGGATGGGCATCTTACCCGTCCCCAATATTAGGATGGGCAAGATGCCCATCCCACAAAATGGATAATTTATTTCTTGGAAAGCCCTTATCAGTATTATTTCACGGTAAAATCTAATCGTTTAAATCACCACAATACATCAAGCGTGAAAACTAACAGCATTTTTTATCGCCTTTAGGACTAGCCCTTTCAAGGTGTGTGATTTTGCAGCTTTTTCGACTGGCTCCCCTACGTATCTTTTCAGAAATCAAACCGGATTCCTATATTGTTCAAGTAAATAAAACCTGCTGTAAATTCATTTTTACAGAGATTATTACGGACTTTACTTAAAAAAGAATATGGAAACCAAGCAAATTTGCGTGATTGGGGCTGGAATTAGTGGTCTGGTAACAACTAAAACTTTTATCGAAGAAGACTACGACGTTACTGTATTCGAGAAACAAAAAGGAATTGGTGGTGTGTGGGAACAATCCCGAAGTTACCCAGAATTAACAACCCAGAATACAGGTGACACATATAGTTTTTCTGATTATCCCATGCCTGCATCATACCCAGAGTGGCCCACAGCAGAGCAGATGCGGAATTACTTAAATTCATACGCCCAGAATTTTGGAGTTCTTGAGAGGATTCGCTTCCAAACGGAAGTTACCAATGTTTCCCGAAAAACTGGAGAACAACCAGGATGGGTAGTTACTATCAGAGTGAAAGATGGTAATAGCGATGAGACAAGAGAGGAAAAGCACGAATTTGACTTTGTACTAGTGTGCAACGGCACATTTAGCATCCCTAAGTTACCTTCTTTGCCTGGTAGAGAAGAGTTTGTCGCGTCTGGAGGACAGGTAATTCATTCTACCGAGTTTAACAATGCATCAATCATTGAGGGTAAACGGGTAGTAGTAGTAGGTTTTGGCAAATCTGCCTGCGATATTGCGACTTTAGGGGCAAACATAGCTAAAAAATCCAGCCTCGTCTTCCGTAAACCGATGTGGAAGGTTCCGAGATTTTTCCTGGGTTTAGTAAACCTGAAGTATATTTTATTAACTCGCTTTTCAGAAGCTTGGTTCCCCTACCGTCAGATGGGACGGGTTGAAAAATTACTACACACTCTGGGGAAGCCGCTAGTATGGGCTTTCTGGCGCACTAATGAGATGCTGATACGCCTGCAATTCGGGCTTGATAGTTGCGGAATGTTGCCCGAACAACCTCTAAATGTGGTTAACTGTACCATTAGCATAGCTCCCCCAGATTTCTTTAAGTACGTCCACTCCGGTAAAATTCAGGCAATTAAAACGAGCATCGCCAAGTTTATCCCTGATGGTGTGGAATTAGCTAATGGTCAGCAGTTGCAAGCAGATGTAGTAATTTTTGGTACAGGATTTACCCAAGAACTTCCCTTTCTCGAAGAAGAATATCGCCGACAGATAATTGATGAAGATGGTAATTTTAACCTTTACCGTTATCTGATTCATCCTAATATTCCCCAGATGGGTTTTGTTGGCTATAACAGCAGTTTTTATAGTCAGTTGACATCAGAAGTTGGTGCTTGGTGGCTACTAGAGTATTTCAAAGGCAACTTGTTATTACCTTCACCGTCAGCAATGTATCAAGAAATGGCAGCAGATATCGATTGGATGAAAACTCAATACCATAGTGTTGTAGCGAGGGCGACATGCATCACTTCGTTTTCCTTGCGTTACACTGAGCAACTTATGGAAGATATGGGTGCAAATAATCAGCTTGGTGTCTGGAAGGGAATTTCACAGATTATGATGCCTGTAGATTTATCTCTGTACAACAAACTTCGACAGGAATTGAAGTCGCAAAAACTAAAATAATTCGTAATTCGTAATTACAAGACGTTTTCCCCAATCCCCAGTCCCTTGCTATAATACGGGGTTCAGTTAAGGTTGAAACTCAACGAACCGCAGACGACACAGAGAGGAGAAAAAATGCTTAACCCAAACGTATTGCTTTCTTTTTAACTAAGAATGACGAATGACGAATGACAAATGACGAATTAGTTAAACTGACTCCACTGTAGAAGCACCGAAACGATAGCCTTTGCCGTAGACTGTGTGAATCAGCGCAGTTTCTCTACCTACCTCAATCTTACGGCGCAGCAAACGAATTAAGGCTGCAATCACATTACTACTGGGTTGTTCTGACTCTTGCCACAAATTATGCATAATTTGGGCATGAGTCATTAGTTGTCCCGTGTGTTCCATAAAATATTGCAGCAACTGACTTTCTTTTTGCGATAACTCAATTATTCTTCCTTGGCGATAGGCGACTTGATTTTCACAATCGAGTTCTAAATCAGCGACGGTTAAACGTCCGGTGGTGGTTTCATAGGTTTGGGAACCGGAACGACGCAATAAAGCCCGGACTCTGGCTAGTAACTCCCGCAGTTCAAAGGGTTTAACTAGATAGTCGTCAGCACCAGCATCTAAACCTTGTACGCGGTCATCTAGAGTATCTTTAGCTGTGAGAAACAGTACAGGAGTAGTTTTGCCTTGTCGTCGCAATTGCTGACAAATCTCTAACCCCGTTTTTCCTGGCAGCATCCAATCTAAAATTAGTAGGTCATAACTGCCTGCTTGTACATATTCGTTGCCACTTGTGCCATCGTAAGCGGCATCCACAATGTAACCCTCACGAGTTAACAAGCGACTCAAGGGTTCAGTTAGTTCAACTTCATCATCAACTAATAAAATTCTCATGCTGCTGTGGTAAGCATATAGAGATATTATTCAACTGCCAGAACGCCAAGGATATTAAGAAAAAGAATGCTGACTGTTGCATTGCCCAAAGGGGAACTCCTTAAAAATAGCATCCGCCTGCTACAATCTGTGGGATTAGATTTTAGTGCTTTTTTAGATTCAGGAACTCGCCAACTTCAAATTCCTGATCCTAAGGGACTTGCAAAAGCTTTGTTGGTACGGGCGCAGGATGTGCCTGTTTATGTAGAATATGGTCAAGCACAACTGGGTATTGTCGGTTACGATGTGTTGCGGGAGAAGCAGCCGCAAGTTGCCCACTTGGTAGATTTGCAGTTTGGAGATTGTCGGATGTCTGTGGCGGTAAAAGCATCTAGTTGTTACCGATCGCCTTTAGATTTACCACCACATGGTAGAGTTGCTTCAAAATATGTGAATTGCGCTCGTGAATATTTCCACAGTCTAGATTTACCTGTAGAAATAGTCCCGTTGTATGGTTCAGTGGAACTAGGCCCAATTACTGGAATGTCAGAAGCGATCGTGGATTTAGTTTCTACAGGGCGAACTCTGCGCGAAAATGGTTTGATTGAAATTGCTACTCTGTATGAAAGCACGGCGCGGTTGATTGCCCATCCTCTAAGTTACCGTTTGAACACGGGTAATCTTAGTGATGTGATTTCCAAGCTGCGGGAAACAGTTTTGATAAAGGTTTAATAGTTACAGCAGAAGTTAGAAGTCAGAAATCAAACTAAAGTTTTCATCAATGAAATCATGATTTTGTTGATGAAAATCATGATTTTTATAACAAGACTAAATTTGTTTACACTAGAATTAGTGCGATCGCAAAAGTACGACAAAATTTCCTGAACAGCCAGGCGCGGGGAAATGACTAAGAATTGTTAAAAAAGATTACGCTACTTTTGATCCAGAAATATTACACTTAAATTTATTAATAAAAGTTAATGAACGCTGGACACATTGATACAGAACTGGCGCGGCTAGAAGCCCTCCGCCAGTATCAAATTCTTGACACTGAACCCGAAAAAGCTTACGACAATCTTGCTCAGTTAGCGGCATTTATTTGTGATACTCCCATCTCTTTGGTAAATTTTATTGATGAAAACCGTCAATGGTTTAAGGCAAAAGTAGGTTTAGATGTATCAGAAATGCCCCGGTGTGTTGGATTGTCTTACCTTTGCCAAGAGCAACGTCAGGTTGTAGTGGTTCCTGATACCTTAGCTGATGAAAAGTTGGCCAATAATGCGGTAGTAACTGGCTACCCATACGTGCGATTTTATGCGGGCGTACCCTTAATTACCCCAAGGGGAGATATGCTAGGAACTCTGTGTGTAATTGACCAAGTTCCCAAAGAATTGAGCCAAAAACAAGTTGAAGCACTTGTGGCTTTGAGTCACTTAGTAATCGACCAATTAGAACTTAGGCGTTATGTAACTGAAGTATCTGAAGTTACTGAAAAGCTAATGGCACAGGAGCAAGCAGCTAGCGCCCAGTCTGAAGCTGCGAGAACCCGCACCAATAATCTTCTTGAAAGCATCACTGATGGTTTTTTTGCCTTAGATAAAAAGTGGCGATTCACCTACATTAATGGTCAAGCAGAACGGCTGTTGCAAAAAAAACAAAATGAGCTTTTGGGTAAAAACATCTGGGAAGTTTTTCCAGAAATCATCGGCACAACATTTTACCGTGAGTATCACAAGGCAATTTTAGAACAGGTGAGTGTGGAATTTGAGGAGTTTTATCCGCCACTAAACTGCTGGCTGCAAGTCCACGGTTATCCTGCAAAAGACGGCTTGTCTATTTATTTTCAAGACATTACTGAACGGCGGCGAACAACAGAAGCATTACGGGAAAGTGAAGAACGCTGGCAATTAGCATTACATGGTAATAATGATGGCATCTGGGATTGGAACCTCAAGACTAATGAAGTGTTCTTCTCAACTCAGTGGAAAGAAATGCTCGGTTATAAAGACCACGAAGTTTCCAATGGTTGGGATGAATGGATAAAACGAATCCACCCCGATGAGCGAGACTTGGTACTTCAAGCCTTCCAAGACCACTTTGCCAAGAAAACACCGTTTTACGTCTGTGAATATCGAGTCCAATGCCAAAACGGCAGCTATAAATGGATTCTAGATCGAGGACAGGCACTTTGGGACGCATTGGGTGATATAGTTCGCATGGTGGGTTCTTATACAGATATCACAGATCGCAAGCGGGCAGATGAGGAATTAAAACGGCAGAATTTACGATCGCAATTATTTGCTGAAATTACTCTGAAAATTCGAGAATCTTTACAAATAGATGAAATTCTTCAAACCACAGTTATTGAGGTACAAAAATTACTCCAAGCTGACCGAGTTTTAATTTTCCGACTGGAAACTGATGGTTCGGGAACAGTGATACAAGAGGCAGTATTACCTGGTTGGCCCTTAATTTTGGGAGAAAATCTGAACGATAAATGCTTTAAAGAACAATACATAGAAAGATATCGTCGGGGCAGAGTGAGTGCTATTGAAGACATTGAAGCTGCTCATATTCAACCATGTCATCGAGAATTTCTTCAGCAGTTTGCTGTGAGAGCTAACCTCGTAGTACCGATTCTTGTCAGGGATGGCATTTGGGGCTTGTTGCTGGCTCATCAGTGTGCCGCACCTCGACAGTGGAATAACTTTGAGACGGAGTTGTTACAGCAACTAGCTAACCAAATTGGTATTGCTTTATCTCAAGCGCAACTATTAGAAAAAGAAACTCAGCAAAGTCAAGAACTCGTCCGTTCTAATGCAGAATTGGAACAATTTGCTTATGTGGCTTCCCATGACTTGCAAGAGCCGTTACGGATGGTAACAAGTTATTTACAGCTACTAGAGCGAAGATACAAAAATCAACTTGATGCCAATGCCGATCAGTTTATCACTTATGCAGTAGATGGGGCCCGGCGAATGCAGACCCTAATCAACGATTTATTGAACTATTCTCGCGTCAGCACCCGTGGACAACCTTTTAAGTTAGTTGATTGTGATGTCATCTTACGATCTGCGATCGCTAATCTCCAAATTGCGATCGCAGATAGTAAAGCAATTGTTACTCACGACCCTCTACCGAAAGTGATGGCTGATACTACCCAACTCACACAAGTATTTCAAAACCTGATTGGTAACGCCATCAAATTTTGCCAAAATCAGCAGCCACAAATTCACATTGGGGTAGCCAAGCCAAATGCAAATTTAGACGGGGAAAATTTAAATTCCATCCCATCGGTAGATGAATGGTTGTTCTGGATATGCGACAATGCAATTGGTTTAGAATCCCAGTATGCAGAACGCATTTTTATAATTTTCCAGCGCTTGCACGGTAGAGATAAGTATCCTGGTACTGGAATCGGTCTAGCAATTTGTAAAAAGATTATAGAACGCCACGGCGGCCGGATCTGGGTTGAGTCGAAACCGGGTCAAGGCTCGACTTTCTACTTCACAATTCCAGATAGAGCAGGTAAGCAATCGTGAGTACCATAAAAGCGATTATGCCTATTGAGGTTTTGTTGGTAGAAGATAATCCTGGCGATGCTCAACTTACACGCATCGCCCTAGAAGATAGTAAAATATCGATTCACCTAAATGTGGTCGAAGATGGTGTGGAGGCAATGGCATTCTTGCGGAAACAAGGGCAATACATCACAGTAGCTCATCCCGATATTGTACTGCTCGATTTTAACCTACCGAGAAAAGATGGGCGAGAAGTACTGGCAGAAATCAAAGCAGACGAAAAGCTCAAAAGAATTCCCGTAGTAGTTCTGACGACTTCCCAAGCTGAAGAAGACATCCTCAAAGCCTATAATTTATCTGCAAACTGTTATATAACTAAGCCAGTAGATTTCGATCAATTCGTTAAAATTGTACAATCAATAGAAAATTTTTGGTTTGCGATCGTAAAACTGCCACCGGAGTAGTGGAAATGGCAGGTAAAAATATTAAAGTCTTGTTAGTAGAAGATAACCCTGGTGATGTTTTTTTATTACAGGAGTTTTTAAAGGAAGTTACAACAGTTGTAGTTGATTTGATGCCCGTTGAGCGGCTTTCTGAAGCAATTAACTACCTAGCAAAGGAAATCTTTGATGTGATTCTGCTAGACCTCTCGCTGCCAGATAGCCAGGGGCTAGAAACCTTTGTCATCGCTCACCATCAAGCAAAAGCCACTCCGATAATTGTGCTGACTGGTATAAATGATGAAACCTTGGCAATTAGGGCAATGCAGGAAGGAGCGCAGGATTATTTGGTGAAAGGGCAAGTAACTGGCGACTTGCTGGTACGTTCCATGCGTTATGCCATCGAACGTCAACGGGCAGACAACGCATTGCGCCACAGTGAGGAGCGATTTCGGGTGGCCCTCAAAAACTCCCCTATCTTTGTCTACAACCAAGATATGGAGTTACGCTACACCTGGGTTTACAATCCCCCATCGGGCTTGACAGTTGAAGAAATATTGGGCAAACAAGACTTGGATATTATCCCAGTTGAAGATGCTCAACATCTCATTACAATTAAGCATGGGGTGTTAACTACTGGTATAGGAACGCGAGAGGAAGTATCAATTACAATCAAAGATACAACTCGATATTACGACTTGACCGTTGAGCCATTGCGGAATGAGTTGCAAGAAGTTGTGGGCGTGACATGCGCCAGTATTGATATTAGCGAACGTAAATTGGCAGAAGAAAAAATCCGCGAACAAGCAGCATTACTTGATGTCACCACAGATGCCATTTGCGTCCGAGATTTAAACAATCAAATTATTTTCTGGAACAAAGGCGCAGAAACACTTTTTGGTTGGCGAGCTACAGAGGCTTGGGGCAAAAATGCTAGCGAGCTTTTGTATGACGAACCTTCACCAGAAATTGAAGCGGCTCTTTTACAAGCTACTAGTAAAGGAAAGTGGCAGGGCGAGTTAAATAAACTCACCAAAAATGACAAAGAAATCCTTGTTGCTAGTCGCTGGAGTTTAGTGTACGACGAACAAGGAAAACCGAAAGCAATTCTCACCGTTGACACAGATATTACCGAGAAAAAGCACCTAGAAGCCCAATTGTTTCGCGCCCAACGCTTGGAAAGCATCGGCACTCTAGCTAGTGGTATTGCTCATGACCTCAACAACATCCTGACACCGATTTTGGCCGGAGCGCAACTGTTACCACTCAAATTTCCTGATGCAGATGAACGCACCCGTCATCTATTGGAGATTTTGGAAATCAACGCTAGACGCGGGGCTGATTTAGTTAAACAAGTACTGTCATTTGCGCGGGGTGTAGAAGGAAAGCGCATCACTTTGCAAATCAGACATCTAATTGTGGAAGTTGGCAAGATTCTTAAAGAGACATTTCCCAAATCCATACAAATCAGCACTGATGTCCTGCAAGATTTGTGGATGGTTTCTGGAGATAGCACCCAACTACATCAAGTGCTAATGAACCTCTGCGTTAACGCCCGCGATGCAATGCCCAATGGCGGTAGTTTGAGTCTCTATGCTGAAAATGTGTTGATTGATGAAAATTATGCCCGCATGAACCTGGAAGCAAAAGAGGGGCCTTACATAGTGATGACTGTCTCCGATACTGGAGTTGGGATTGCAAAAGAAATCTTAGATAGAATTTTCGAGCCATTTTTTACCACAAAAGATGTCGGAAAAGGCACAGGGTTAGGACTTTCTACCGTCCTTGGCATCGTTAAAAGCCACGGTGGTTTTGTGAACGTGGATAGTGAACCGGGAACTGGCACCAGCTTTCAGGTTTACTTACCAGCAGTGGAAGGAATGGAAACAATTACTCCAGAAGAATTGCCACCACAGGCAGGACATGGAGAATTGATTTTGGTTGTGGATGATGAAGTTGCTATTCAAGAAATTACGAGAACATCACTGGAAGCTCACAACTACAAAACCCTAATTGCCAGTGATGGGATTGAAGCGATCGCCCTATACGCTCAAAATCGGGATAAAATTGATGCTGTACTCATGGATATTATGCTGCCCACACTGGATGGTTTAACTACCATCCGCACCCTGAAAAAAATCAATCCCTTAGTCAGAATTATTGCCAGCAGTGGACTTATGTCTGATAATAAACTCAGTGCAGTAGCTGCTACTGGTATCAATACATTCTTGGTAAAGCCCTATACTATCAACGAATTATTGCTTTCTTTACAAAAAGTACTATCGTAACTCCATTAATTACGTAAATATCCTGATAATCTCAAGTATAAAATATTCCTTAATAGAGGTGGATGCAAATTTTCTGAATTTGATATGATTGAGCATCGACTAACACACTCTTCTTACGGAGTGTAGGCAGTGGGAATTTTCTAACCCCATGCCCAATGCCCCATGCCCAATCCTTTTTAATATGCCTCGGTTTCTTAGGTTGATCGTAAATATAGTAGTCTTGAGTGCATTGTTGCTCATATCTGTGCAAGTTTGGGCGCAAGATTGGCGACCAGTTCGCGGTGGTATTCCTTTCGGTATCAGTGGTATGGCTTTGATAAAGCAACAAAGCAATTCTCTAGATTTTCTGATTGTTCATGACAACAAAAAACCCAATCAAACCCGTTTAGCAACTATTAGTCTTAAAGGGAAAAACCAACCTGAATATTTCCCTTTAAACTGGCCAAATAACATAGAATTGCCCATCGATTTAGAAGCTTTAACATCTGTTCCAGAAAAAATAAAATTTTCTTTTATCGCTTTAAGTAGTTCTGGAAAAGCCTATTACATCAGATTAAATCCAGTCACTAAAACCATCTTAGTTCTCAAAGAATTCAATTTACCAGGAATTATTCAAGGAAATAATTTTGAAGGATTTGGATTACAAAATATAGACGGTAAATTAGTTGCTATTTGGGCACATCGAGGTGAAGGAGAACAACCAGCAACTATTTTTTGGGGAATCTTTGATTTGGCTAAATATCAAATTACTCTCGCGGGTTCTGCCAATCTGAAAGCACCGTTTCCATCTGGCAATGTTCGTCATATTTCAGATATTAAGATAGACCCCATAGGAATTGTGTACATCACCTCAGCAAGTGATGCTGGAGATGATGGCCCATTTCAGTCAGATGTATATGTCGCTGGTTATCTAGGATTACATGGTAACAAAATTGTATGGCGACAAAATTCTCAACTTGTTCCTATTTACCGCTCTGATTACCACAAAATTGAAGGTATAGAACTTATTCCCGGTGCGGAAGGTGGTGTAATTGTTGGTACAGATGATGAGAATTTGGGTTCCTACGTATACATGCTGGGTGGAACTAACTGAAGTATGTCCTTGCTTGCTTATTTGCGATCGCCTAACAACTTTGTTAAAGAGTATACATACACTAAGGCTTTTGTCAAGTTGTTTTAGTGCGATCGCAATTTGGTATAAGATTACCATTATCTGATTGATAACGGCCACTTAATTAATCACCCCTACACATTAAATCGGAACAACATTACATCCCCTTCCTGCACAACATACTCTTTCCCTTCACTGCGAACCAACCCTTTTTCCTTTGCAGCATTCATCGAACCAGTTGTTACCAAATCTTTATAAGCGACAGTTTCAGCGCGAATAAATCCCCGCTCAAAATCACTGTGGATTACACCAGCAGCTTGAGGTGCAGACATTCCGGCATTAATTGTCCAAGCGCGGGTTTCTTTGGGGCCGCAGGTGAAATATGTCCGTAAGCCTAGAAGCATATAAGTTGCCCGAATCAATGATTTCAAACCGCCTTCTTCCACACCTAAAGATGCGAGAAAATCAGCTTTATCTGACTCTGGTAATTCTACTAATTCCGCTTCAACTTGGGCTGAAACTATCACAACTTGAGCATTTTCTGTAGCTGCAATTTGCCGCACTGTTTCCACAAAATGATTACCAGTTGCCAACTCATCCTCAGATACGTTGGCTGCATAGATAATCGGTTTATAAGTGAGCAGTTCTAATCCCTTAATAATTACTTCTTCTTCTTCATTCAAACTTACCTGACGCACCGATTTACCTTCATTTAAAGCCGCAGCTAATTTTTCTAAAACTGTGATTTCAAATTGTGCATCTTTGCTGGTACGAGCTTGTTTGCGAGTCCGGTCAATTCGCCGCTCAATTTGTGATAAATCTGATAAACCCAGTTCTATATTAATGATTTCAATATCTCGTGCTGGGTCAACAGAACCAGCAACATGGATAATATCGTCATTTTCAAAACAACGTACCACATGGACGATCGCATCAACTTCCCGGATGTGGGACAGGAATTGATTCCCTAGTCCCTCACCCTGACTTGCACCTTTAACTAAACCGGCAATATCTACAAATTCCACCCGCGCCGGAATAGTTTGTACCGAACTGGCAATCTTAGCAAGAACATTTAACCGCTCATCCGGTACTGCGACAACGCCGACATTCGGTTCAATCGTGCAAAAAGGGAAGTTAGCTGCTTCTGCTTTAGCATTAGCAACTACAGCATTAAATAAAGTAGATTTTCCGACGTTGGGAAGTCCGACAATTCCGGCTCTTAGCATTTTGGATTTTAGATTTGAGATTTTGGATTACATTACCAAGGTAATCTAAACAGGTTCCGGTATGGTTTGGGGAATTGGCCCTGGAACTGTTTGAGGAATGGGAGCAGGTACTGGTTCTGGTACAGGCCCCGGTAACGGTTGAGGAATCGCTGGCCCCGGTACTGGTTCGGGACTAGGTAGCGGACTCGGGCCAGGAGTAGGAATTTGTGGTTCAGGTATAGAAATCGCAGTAAGATTAATCATCGTAAGTCCAAATTAAATTATTCAACCTTCCCACGCTAGATGACAACCTCATCTGTTGACATCTCCCCAAATAGCTATACCCACGAACACATCCTTTAATAATTTTGTCATTCTCTGCATCCCTCTGCGCTTCCCTTTGCGCCCCTTTGTGTTTAAACTCCAACCTCAATTCGCCACCATTTGCACAAAACTACTCCTCCTTGACCTTTTCTACCACCTCTGGCACTGGATCGTAACCACCTGGATGAAACGGATGACAGCGCAAAATCCGCCGAGTTGCCATCCAGCTACCACGTAACACTCCAAATCGTTCAATGGCTTCAATAGCATACATCGAACAAGTTGGTTGAAAGCGACAAGTCGGGAGAAACAACGGCGAGATAAACATTCGGTAGCCCCGAATCAGCCAAATAAATAATAATTTCATTGCAGCTACCCAAATCTTATAAATTAGTAACAGGGGTAAAACTTTTCATTTTGTCGCATCTTTGTTAATTACATTTTCTGACTTCACCTCAATTCCGGTTTTCTGGCTGCAAATTGCTTCAGCTGCAATTTGGGTGTTACTTATCCTTCTGATTGCATGGGTGGTAAACCGCTTTGCCGACAAGCCAGAAATCGTGCGGAAGATAGTTCATATTGGCACTGGTAATGTGATTTTAATCGCCTGGTGGCTAAATATTCCTGCTAGCGTAGGGATTACAGCTTCTATTTTAGCGAGTGCAATCACCTTATTATCCTACCGATTGCCCATTCTTCCTGGTATTAATAGCGTTGGACGCCAAAGTTTAGGGACATTTTTTTACTCTGTCAGTTTCGGTATTTTAGTTGCCTGGTTCTGGTATTTGCAACAACCCCAGTACGCAGCACTCGGAATTTTGGTAATGACTTGGGGAGATGGATTAGCAGCCTTAATTGGGCAACGTTTTGGTAAACATAAGTATAAAGTTTTTGGTACGCAAAAAAGTTGGGAAGGCTCCCTAACTATGATGCTCGTTAGCTATTTCATTAGTAGTTTGATTTTAGTTGGAACTCAAGGAAATAGTTGGCAAATTTGGGCGATATCGCTGATGGTGGCATTTATCGCTACTGCTTTAGAAGCTGTTTCATTTTTGGGGATTGACAATTTAACAGTTCCTTTGGGTAGTGCAGCCTTTGCTTTTTATTTAAGTCAATTAATTTTGAATTAGTAATTGCTTTGAGTACTATTCCTCATTTTGTTTTAGAGAGGCTAACTGGATAGCTAATGATACTGATGACGTTCAGTACATAGAGGATAGCCAAAATCTAATCTGGGTACAAAAAACGCGATAGAAAGTCAATTTCCCGATCGACTCAACCAACAAAAAATAAATCTTTTCGAGTATATTCAATACCACCCATTACGTGAAAATTGAGCCGAGTCAATTACCGCGATCGCTCCAAAATCCAATCGAGTAAAATCGGATTGACTAACTCCGGCGCTTCATCCTGCGGACAATGCCCTACTCCCTCTAAAGGTATAAACTTTTGTACTTGCGGAAAGTTAGCTAATTCTCTGCCTAACTTAATTGGTTCCCACGGATCGGCTGTTCCCCACAAGATAATTGCAGGACAGGGTAACAGTGGTAAAAGGTCTTCTGGTAGCGGCCCTGTAGAATAAGAAGTAAAGGCAAGAAACACAGCCCCAGCCCCCGGATCGCTTGCTGGTGAAGTGAGAATATCTACCAACTCATCTGTCACCATCTCAGGATTTGCATAAGCTTGTAGTAAAATCTTCCGCACTGTTTTCGGTTTGGCGAGTTGATTGAAAAAGAAATCGCCAACTGGTTTGATAGATAACAGGCGTTGCAGTAAAGGCGCTCCGAAACGACGAGTCCAAGGTAAAGTTACCCGTTTGCGATCGTGCAACAGCCGTAAAGAACAGTTGAGCAAAGCAACTCCCAAGGCAATTTCTGGGTTGCCAACTGCTGCTTGCATGGCTACAATACAGCCAATTGAATTGCCAACTAAAAAAGCAGGTTCGCCAACAACTTCGCGGCAAAAATCTGCTACTTGTTGTCCCCAGGTTTCTAGAGTGTAAGCAATTTTTTCACCCGGTTGAGGTTTTGCAGAACCACCAAAACCAATCAAATCGATTGCATAAACACGACAATTTTGTGCTAATACGGGAATATTTCTCCGCCAATGCCACCAAGAAGCCCCAAATCCATGCACCAGGACAACAACTGGCCCAGTGGTTCCTTGGGTTTGATAGCAGATAGGGAAATCTTGCCAAATCCAGGTTTTTGTAGAGGTAAATGCTGTTTCTGAAATTGATGTTGTCATGGGAAACTTGATGAATATAAGGGTAAAAGCCTTTCAGCCGTAAGGCACAAGTAAAATTGTTTTTAATTTGAACAAAATTTATCAGATTTTTAAAGTAAATGCTTTGCTCTAGTGATAACTTAGACATACACCACCAAAGCTTCTAAGCTGATAATTTTATGCAGTATAGAGAGTTTTCGTCTTGTTGATAGAGGCAATTTACTCACAACTTAGATTATCTCAGCATTAGGAATCATAACTTCTATGATGCGAATAATATTTTTGCGATTTATTCAGATGTGAGTGAATTAGCATCAGTGCTAGATTCAGTAGTTTCACAATTTACGATCGCTAATGCGAGTCTATAACATTATCGAATATGAGGCATCGGCTAAGGGGTGGTTTGCAACTGGAAACTGACGCTGAATTTAACAATATTTTTCTTGTTCCTAGTTCTGCGAGCCAGACAACATGAATTTACTAGAAACAATCGATACTCCCATTGGGAGCTATGCACCCGATTTTGAACTGCCAGGAATTGACGGTCAAGTACACCATCTTAGGCGTTATCTTGAGAAGTTTCGAGCAGTGGGCGTTATTTCCTTATGTAACCACTGTCCTTATGTAGAGTGGTATATAGACAGGTTAAAAAACATTCAAGCCGAATTTGCCTCGAAAGGCTTCACACTAATTGGGATGAATGGTAGTGATGGTAATATTGAAACTAGGCCAAGCTTTGAAAATATGAAAGCTTTTGCCCAGCGTCACAATTTGAACTTTCCTTACCTGTGGGACTCGACGCAAGATGTAACCCAGAGTTTTGGTGCTACAAAAACACCAATGGCCTTTTTAATAGATGCTAATGGTATAGTCCGCTACAAGGGCAAAATTGACAATCATCCCCAAGATGCATCAGCAGTGGGAGAGGAATATTTGAGAACTGCGATCGCCTCTCTTTTTCTTGGTCAGACAATAGATGTACCACAAACAGAACCAGTCGGTACTACATTGATTTGGCGTAACTAGACATAGATAGTCCCTGTAACTGCTATCTTAAATTGGAGGCAATTGCAACTTTTTTGATAAAGCGTAACTTCATGGGAACGAATTACCGACGGGTTTTACTCAAACTGAGCGGTGAAGCCTTAATGGGCAACATGGGCTATGGCATTGATCCAGAAGTGGTCAAAGGAATAGCACAAGAATTAGCAGAGGTGATAGCCACTGGCACTCAAATTGCCATAGTTGTTGGCGGCGGCAATATTTTTCGTGGCGTTAAAGCAGCGTCGGCGGGGATGGACAGGGCAACCGCTGACTATATTGGGATGATTGCCACGGTAATGAACGCCATGACGTTGCAAGATTCGCTAGAACACATAGGGGTACAGACGCGGGTGCAAACCGCGATCGCTATGCAAGAATTAGCAGAACCATATATCCGTCGTCGTGCCATCCGTCATCTTGAAAAAGGGCGGGTGGTAATTTTTGGTGCTGGTTCTGGAAATCCCTTCTTTACTACAGACACCACGGCGGCACTAAGAGCAGCAGAAATTGATGCTGAAGTGATTTTTAAAGCCACCAAAGTAGACGGGGTGTATGATGCAGATCCTCATATTTATCCTAACGCCAAGCGTTACAATAGCCTCACCTACGCGCACGTTTTAGCCAAAGATTTGCGGGTGATGGATAGTACTGCGATCGCCTTGTGTAAAGAAAATAATATCCCAATTTTGGTATTTGACCTAACGGTGCGAGGTAACATCCACCGAGCAGTCTTGGGAGAATCCATCGGTACCCTTGTGGGAGGTTCTTGTGATATTAGCTGACGCGAAAAGCAAAATGCAAAGTTCTGTTGAGTCAACTCAACGAGCTTTTAACACGATTCGCACTGGTCGCGCCAATGCGAGTCTATTAGATAAAGTATTAGTGGACTATTACGGTTCGCCTACGCCCTTAAAATCACTGGCAAATATTAGCACGCCAGATGCCTCGACAATTCTGATTCAGCCCTACGAGCGTAACACCCTAAACATCGTTGAGAAGGCGATTTCTCTCTCCGATGTGGGTTTAACACCGAGTAACGATGGTTCTGTAATTCGGCTGAATATTCCGCCTTTGACAAGCGATCGCCGGAAAGAATTTGTCAAAATGGCTACAAAGTATGCTGAAGAGGGTCGTGTTGCTATTCGCAACATCCGCCGCGATGCCATAGACTCGATTCGCAAGCAGGAGAAAGCTTCTGAAATCTCCAAAGATGAATCAAAAGACCAGCAAGACGACTTGCAAAAACTGACAAATGAGTATACTGCCAAAATAGATGCACTCTTGGCAGAAAAAGAAAAAGACATTACGACTGTTTAAAGTCTAAAGTCTTAAGCATAAAGGCTGAAGGATGATAGTTAAATTCTTCAGCCTTTATCATTTTTTAGCTATCTCACAAAAATTGAACAAGTAAACGGACGTGAATAATTAAAGTAGGGACAATTCATGAATTATGACCCTACTCAGGAAAAAATCAACTAATTCAGGAGCAAAAATTCAGCCTTATGTACGACTGCATCATCGTCGGCGCTGGGCCAGCTGGTGGAACGGCTGCATATCATTTAGCCAAGCAGGGTCGTTCAGTATTAGTGTTAGAAAAGGAACCCCTGCCAAGATATAAACCTTGCGGTGGTGGTGTATCTCCAGCGATCGCTCAATGGTTTGACTTTGATTTTAGCCCAGCCATTTCTGTAAAAGCTGACTCCCTTCGCTTTACCTGGAAATTGGGCGACCCTGTGGAAGCAAAAATTGCCACAGAAGAACCCGTCTGGATGGTGCGACGAGATATTTTTGACCATTTTCTAGTGCAGCAAGCACAGAAACTAGGGGCTGAACTACGAGATAATACTGAAGTAACGGGTATTGAATTTAAAGGCGACTATTGGCAAGTTAACACAGCCAATGGGCCAATTACAGGTCGCTACTTAATCGCAGCTGATGGTGCTAAAGGGCCAATGGCAAAATGGCTCGGCTTCAAAGAACGTAAACGCCGTTTAGCAGCAGCTTTAGAAGCAGAAGTTCTGGCAACAGTGAAGGACAAATCCACGATTCACTTCGAGTTTGGCTTAGTGAAAAATGGCTACATTTGGAACTTCCCAAAAGCTGATGGTTATTCCATTGGTGTCGGTACGTTTATCGGTGGCGAACCACAAGATTTTAAGAAGATTTTAGATGAGTATGCGCGATCGTTTAATGTAGATATCAAAACTAGCAAGCAGTATGGTTATCCCCTTTGTTTGTGGAATGGCAAGCAAAAGCTGCATACCCAAAATGCAGTTTTGGCTGGGGAAGCTGCTTGTGTAGTCGATCCCATGACAGCAGAAGGTATTCGTCCCTCAATTTTTAGCGGTTTAATTGCAGCAGGAGCTATTAATGAGGCTCTTTCTGGTGACACCAACGCTTTAGAAAAATATAGTGAAGCTATTAATGAAGAATGGGGTACTGAGATGGCTTGGGCGCAAAAATTAGCTGGAGCATTCTATCGCTTTCCAAGCATTGGCTACAAAGCTGGTGTTAAGCGCCCCTCTGGTGCCAAAATCATGGGTAAAATCCTCTGTGGAGAGCTACGCTATGGCGACGTTGCCGATCGCGCCCTAAAGCGGTTAATTCCTGGTTTTGGGCGTTAAGTATTAGGGATTAGATAACGAATATCTAGCAGACGAGACACAAACCCCACAAAAATTAATCATCCTTTCTAGGGTGGGCATCTCGTCCACCCTATTTTCACTTTATTTATGCCTATCTACTTACCATTTCTCTAAACTAGGGTTTTAGACAGGGAACTTTCAAAGGTCTGCAATATAATTCCCAGAATCTTATCGACTGCATTAACATGATATTCTATCGAGTCAATGCAAACAGTATTCTGTTCTAAAGTTAAGAATTTCCAAGCAGTTCCACTTGTCACAACTCCATATATCACTTTAATATCATTTCCTGCTCTTTGATTGAATATCTGAGCAGCAATCATTGTGGCTGTACATTGCCCCAATCCGGCGATGATATTCTCATTTTTGGCCTCTATAACAGTGACTACTGGGGCACTGATAAAATACTGTTCACCAGATGCACTAAGGATGAAGTCACAAAAACCTGAGAGTCCTTTTGCAGGATCGATATTGAACTCTGTACCTGAAAATAAACTGATTTGATAATTTAACTGTCGCCTCACCTCAGATAGAATAGGAGCGATTAAGAACTCAGAACGAGCTTTTTCACTGTTGATGGCAGTAGCTAAAGTGAGGTTCTCATTCAGCAACTGCTTTAGCAAGTCAGAGGGCTGCACCCCGCCGACAGTCAGAAACAGATTACGTGTCTCTTCCAAAGTTAAGCTAAATGTATCTCTGACTTTAAGAAGACTAAAATCACTGTATGCCATAGACTCATGCTCCAGTTTTATCTTAATTGTGCATGACTCACCCAATACCATAAGACATTTAACACGAAATTAAAAATACCTAGAGAAAAGCCAGATACTTGTTCCGGTTCCCAGTACACAAATAATTCCCGCCAAACCAGCTAGGGGTTTTTTATTCTTACCTGTGAACCAGTCAGAGACAATACCAGTGTAAGTAATTAATTCTGCTGTATCTAGGGTTGCGATCGCCCATATCCATCCCGCGTGTAGTCCCCAAGCTAAACCCAAATTGTTGCTAGAGGCAAAACGTGCCAACACCAGCACCATTCCCATCAGCCACAATCCAGGGAGTTGGGGTGCGGTTTCACGTTGCTCCCAAACTAGATGTAGTAAGGCAAAAATCAAGCTAGAAATTGCTGCTGCTACCCAAACGGGATAATCCTGCACTAATTCCGTGAATAGAAAACCCCGAAAAACTAACTCTTCTATCCCACCGACTAATAACGCTATCAAGAAAACCGGTAGCAAGATAGGTAGTAGTAACTTGAAATTCGTTTTTTCAAAAGAACACCAACCTAACCCAAATTGCCCACTAAATACAATAGCTAGGCTAACCACTCCCAAACAGAAACCTAGCGCTAAAGAACTAAGAGTTGAAAGATTCCCAGTAAAGCCGTAATCAAAAAAAGATTTATTGGTAAACCAACTAACTCCCCACAGAATTGGGGGAGCTAATAGGTAAAGTGACACCAATAACGGCATTTTTTGCTCTGGCTGCAAAGGTTTTGGGGGTTGCCAATTGAGCAATATTGCTGATATTGCAGCTACTGGCAACCAGCAAACTATCCAGAAAATAAAAAATACCATCACTATAACTAGTGCTGGTGCATTTTGCATAAATGCTAGTAAGGCATTGACCGAAGGCTCAAAAAAAGTTATCAAAAAAAACACGATAGACTTCTTGCACTATAGATTTCTTGCTGATTAATCAAGACTCTACTAAATTTGGTGAATTATGCAAGGGGTCTAATCGTATTTTTTACCTGAGACAAAATTTTTTCAATAGAGTTACCAGTTTGCTGATGGTAAGGATAAGTTTCAGGTGATGATAACTTGTCCTTACCCCGACAGCAAATTTACTCTTCGTCTTCCAAATCTTCGTCAGATTCCTCAGAGTCTATATCTGCTGAGGTGAGTTTTTTATCACTTTCACCAAGTTGAATCAAGTGAATATGCTTGTATCCCAGCCTAATTTCAAACTCATCTCCTGACTTTAAGCCCATTGCTTTGGTATATGTAGCACCAATCACAATCTGACCATTTTGATGGACACTAACCCGGTATGTCGGTTCACGACCACGACCATCTTTAGGTGCTTCTGGACTTAGAGGAATTCCTCTAGCCGATAGCAAAGCGTCATAAAAATCTGTGAGATTGACACGAACCTGATTATTCTTAGTAACAGTGTAATAGCCGCACTGTTTGGCTCTTTCTCGGCGTGGTAAAGTGGAAAGTTCTTTTACTTTCGCAAGTAGTGCTTTTCCGGTTAATGGCGCGGTTGCAGTTTCAGTCATTATGCTCAAATTTTCCTTACTCTCTCCAAGCTGATAAACGATGTAGTCTCATGCCAGCATTTGACTTTTTAGCATGTGCATAGAGCTACTTAGGACTCTAATGTAACGGGTGAATCACTGCCGATAGGAGACAAAAGCACTTCATATTATGGTTGTCCACAACCAATTAGAGGTCATAGTTGCCATAGAAACTAATTTTGCTGATTTCACGGCACTTTTAACCATTATTCGCCATCAGAAATGAAATTATTTTCTCTTTTGGCGCTACTGTAGCGGTGTAACTTTCAGCCACCTTTACAAATGGGGTTGGTTCTACTCCAAATAAGTCGTAGACCCAATAAATTGCAGTTTTTTCACTTTCAGTGCTTGCCCTTCTGCTAATGAGCAGGTAGAGTTTTCTCTACTTATCCTCTCAAGCTTAGGACAGCATAGTATTTCAATAGAGTCCTACGGGCTTATGCCCTTTTGTCCTGCCAGTAGAGACGCGAATTTTCTTGTCTCTACATTACGAATCAACAAAGCAGTAGTAGCCGCGCTGATACGGCTATTGATTCTGGTTTTGTGAGTTCGTAATTTTATATTAAATACTAGCATGGACTAATAATAGCAAAATAGTTGTTTAATTTTGAATTAAAATTGCTGGTAAATTTTTATTTAAATTTCTGGACTTAAAGGTTGGAAAAAGCCGTGACGATTTTCCTAAACCTTTATTGCATTATAAAAATTTATCTAATTTAGACGAGTAGTTTTGACCAATGAGTTAAATTCAAGATTTTCTTGATTGAGAGGAGGCAAAAATCTCAAAGTCCTGCCTATCCTGGATTCCCCGATGCGTGAGACTTTTATTTGAAAGTGGTAAGGATTTTTCCTCGGTTTATTACCGTAAGCTCAAAAGCAGTCAGAGTATTTTCTACGTCTGTCTATGGTAAGAATAAATCTCTTAACATACGCCTAGCGCTTAATTGCCACTACTATATATTAAAGATGTGCTTTTACACTTCTATATAATCAAAAAATTCCGTCAAGCGGTTGTCAAGGCGGAATTTTCCAGCTAGGACTGCTTGGCTCAAGTTGATATGAAGAGGTGTTGCTAACCGGAAATGCATTTAATTTGCATACGAAGGCTAGAACAAAGATAAACCTGAGTCCCTTTCTAAGTAAAGTCCCTTTCCTTTACATTCTCAAACGGCTAAATTCAATGTCAAGCGACCATTAGATTCTTGGCGTTTTATCTCAAAAATTGACACAAATCTTGCCTACAGCGTAGCTAAAAGTAAAATTTTAATGGTTATCCTTAAACTAGAATCAATCGCCTTTTAATCGTCAGTCTATTAACACCAGGCTTTGAATTGAGGGCAAAAAGAGTATAGCTCACTTTTCACAACTACCTGCCTTGACTCATGATTGTTAAGGCTGATGAAGTAATTTTAAAATTTTGGTTAGTGGTCATGGAAGTTATTTTTAAGGTCATTCGACAGCAACAAAATTCCTCCCCTGTTGTGCAAACCTACCTTGTAGAGGCAGAACCAGGTAATACAATCTTGGATTGTCTGAATCATATTAAGTGGGAGCAAGATGGAACGTTGGCATTTCGCAAAAATTGCCGTAATACCATTTGTGGTAGCTGTGCTGTGCGAATTAATGGGCGTTCGGCTTTAGCTTGCAAGGAAAATGTTGGTAGTGAACTTGCTAGATTACAACAAATACCATCATCTCAAAGTAAAGTAAATGCTATTGGTGAAATCACGATCGCACCTCTCGGCAATATGCCCGTGATTAAAGATTTGGTTGTAGATATGAGCAGTTTCTGGAATAATTTAGAGGCAGTTGCTCCTTATGTGAGTACGGCAGCACGACAAGTACCAGAAAGAGAGTTTTTGCAAACACCACAAGAGCGATCGCGCCTCGATCAAACTGGTAACTGTATTATGTGCGGTGCTTGTTATTCTGAATGCAACGCCCGTGAAGTTAATCCAGACTTTGTTGGCCCTCATGCCCTTGCCAAAGCTTACCGGATGGTAGCAGACTCCCGCGATAGCGATACCGAAAATCGTTTAGAAAGCTACAACGAAGGGACTAAAGGTGTATGGGGTTGCACCCGTTGTTTGTACTGCGATTCAGTTTGTCCAATGGAAGTTGCACCATTAGAACAAATCACCAAAGTTAAACAAGAAATTCTCACCCACAAAGAAGCTAGCGATAGTCGCTCAATTCGTCACCGGAAAGTTTTGATAGATTTAGTTAAAGAAGGTGGTTGGATTGATGAACGTCAATTTGGTTTACAAGTAGTCGGTAATTATTTTCGTGATTTAAAAGGATTACTCAGTCTTGCACCCCTCGGTTTGCGGATGATCCTTCGGGGCAAATTCCCCTTATCATTTGAACCTTCTGAGGGGACAGAACAAGTGCGATCGCTCATTGAATCTGTGCAACAAGAAGAGAAACTGGGGACTAGGTATTAGGGATTGGGTATTAGGGATTGGGATTAAAAGAATTCTTTCCCAGTCCCCAGTCCCCAGTCCCCATTTTTTCAACGCGGTTCTTGAGGTATATTCAACGGCTGTCCATTCCGGTCATATACTAAAATATCCCACTGGCCGTTGTTACTGGACTCAAAAGCAATCCTACTACCATCAGCGCTAATTGTAGGGTTGCGGACTTCAGCTTGGAGGTTATTAGTCAAATTTCGTGATTGGCGTGTTTCTCGGTCATAAAGAAAAATAGCCGATCGCCCCTGGCGACTAGCTGCAAACACAATATAACGACCATCTTGTGAAACACTAGGGTGATTTGCGATCGCATCAAAGGAATTTAAACCTGGCAAATCAACCAAATCACGAGTCACCGTATCAAACATATAAACATCTTGGCTACCGCGTCGGTCAGTAATAAAAACAATGTATCTCCCAGAAATTTGGGGGTTTAATTCTGACGCTAAACTATTGAGACTCCGACCCCCCGGATCAAAGGGATAACTCAAAAGGCGAGGGTAGCCAAAACACCCAGTTAATAAACTTAAGCAGAAAAATACAGGTATAAAAAAAATACGTTTCATCTAATTAGTCATTAGTCATTAGTCAATAGTCTCACAACTCCTAACTCCTAAGGTACAGACGCGATTAATCAATCACTGGGATTGACCTAGTTGCAAGTTTCCCCTTGGTGTTTGATTTTCTGATAATTAACCGGGGTCTGACAATACCTTTTTGGGTGTAAATATCTTGAGTTAGCAGGGTACTGCATTCGCGGATTCTACAGGCGCTAAATAGGCATACGACAAACAAGGTGCGTAGGCGTAGCCCAGAGCAGGCATCGCGGTCATTGTCTAACCCATCACTGAAGATTAGCTGTATCTCTTGCTGAGTAAGAACCTTGGCGCGTCCATGCCGATTTATTTTCATTGGCAGACTGTAGACCCTGCGATCCACAGCCTATAATGTTTTGACACATGATTTGCATAACTGTTTGACCTTTAGGTGAAACTAGAAGTGGTAGTACAAAAAATAAAAATTCTGAGGAGGTTTGAATCAAACCACTGCATCCTACAATAGAACAGCTAGAAACCTTCTACCGCGTATGTGTACGAGCAAGCAATCTTATTAAGAACAATTGAATTAACTCGCTACGATACACGCTCTCAAAGAATCGTAGTGTTAATAGGCGAAACAATTCAAGTAGAAATTTTTAGTGCCATTCCTGTCACACCGAATCAATCGCCCCATTTCCCCGATATCGCAATTGTCACTCCGTAGCACGTCTCTAGCTGTGGGGTTTTGTTTTTGGTGATTGAGTGCGATCGCTTTTTGGAGAAAAACTTTTTGGTTTACTGTTAATCGCGTCTCTCCAAATTCTTAACTCCTAACTCCTAACTCCTAACTTTTTCCCCTACGGAGGTGAACCTACAGTTGCACCGTTAGGAATATCTAACTCAATATTTGGCCCCCGGTCTAGGACTTCAATATCCCACTGACCACGGCTAGCGGTTTCAAAGACAATATAACGTCCATCTGGACTGATATTTGGTTTTCTGATCCAGCCGCGATAGGTTGGTGTGACGATTTGCGACTGTTGCGTAGCGCGATCGTAAAGCGCCACCACCGCCCTACCTTGGTCGCTAGTAAGATAAGCAATATAACGCCCGGTATAGCTCAAGCTAGGACTTTCAGCAATAGTCTCTGCTCGGTTTATGCCCGGTGTACCAATAAACTGTTGCCTCTCTAAATCGAAAACTAGCAGCTGCTGATTACCATTCCGATTAGATACAAACGCTAAAAAGCGCCCATTCCCACTCAAAGCAGGTTGCTCCTCGGTGTAGCGACTGTTGAGAGAAGTAGGCCCTATGGGAATATCGTTATAACTACAAGATGCAAGCAAACCTGTTAAACCAAAAACCAGGCTCCAATGAATTGGTCTTTGGAGCCAAAATGTAGGCGTAAATTTTTCCACCTCAACTGTTTTCCGTCGCCTCTAAACCTACTTCCACATCAACTGTTTTAAACATCGTCATCAAAATCGGTCGAATTATCTGGCCGATCATTTGGCTTTTCAATCGGGTTGTATGGCACATAATCAGTTGGGATCGCATCATCATCTTCGCGCTGTCTTCGAGGAGTTGAGTCAGTGGGTGGACGACGCCTTCTTGGTCTGGGAGCAACATCATCTTCACGACTTTCTGGACGTTGAGAACCGTTATTATTACGGCGAGAAGGTTTTCTAACTTCCCCTCCCGAACTTTCCCAATCATCAACTTGCCTAGATGAAGAACCCCAATTCTCATCTTCAGAGCTTTCAGAAGGGCGATTCACAGGACGGCCAGAAGTCCTCTGACGCGTTCTATCTGCTGGAGCCTGTCTTTCGCTACTGCTGCTGTTACGGCGTCCTGAACGACGGGGGGTTTGCTCCTCCTCATAGTCATCACGAGTTGAAATTCTATCTCTGCTACCCTGAATCCGGGGACGCACGGGGCGTTCCTCCTCGTCTTCATAAGGCAGTGGATCTAAGTCTGCCTCCATCTGGGCTCCATAATTCTTGCGATTGCGGTTCATTGAATAATTTCCGCTTACCTCTCGCTCTTCATCCACAATCGGAGTGTTACGCTTTGCTTGCTGGGTAGCTATACTCCGCAAACGAATACTTTCAACTGCAAAAAATACAGTTGTGCCAACTAAAAGCAGTTGACCAAATTGTAGAATCGGGTCTAGCCGCCATCCTTGAAACACGAGAATAAAGCCGCAGAGCAAACCGACTGCTGCAAAAAAGATATCTTGATCCCGTGACAATTCTGGGCGCACAGTGCGGAGAAAATACAGTGCTGCCCCAGCCACAGCCAGGAAAATTCCTAGAATACTGGCTGAATTTGCCCCAAAATTTACCTGAGCCAGAAAACTGGCTGAGTTCAGCCCAAAATTTATCATTGCTGTTTTCCCAATATCAAATCTATGTTAGCGAGTCACAATTAAAATCACTACTCTAATTAGTCACGATAAATATTGAAGCTTCAAAGCCTCTGGCAAAGAAGCTCTGAAGCTGTTCACCGAAAAGTAAAAACACCTATGTTTGTCATCTACAACTGATGCCAGGCGCAGGTTATCTGCTTTTGGTGCAATTAATGTAGATAGCTGACAGACAATCGATTATGAGAGTTAAATTAACTCTCATAAGCATTATGAACGCTGAATTTTATCTTTTTGGCTAATGAAAATTAGACCAACTGTAACGGGTATTACAACAATTGCAGTACCCCAAGCCAAACTCCAAAGAAAATTTGCTAAAGAAGGCGTCATACTTCTCAACCTTTTTTTACACACTTCATCCTAATTTTAATAGTGTATTACTTTCTTGAGAAGCCTCTAAGTCGGAACTGCAAAACTTGGTAATTGCTGTGAACGAGTTTGCTTTTTTATTCCAGATGGAAGTGACAGCATTTGGTTAAAATGATGATGAGAGTGCTTTACAAAGCTTCAAATTTTGTGGCTATGTCAACGACGGGCTACGCCTACGCGAAGCGCGGCTTGCCGTTCCCCTAAGTTTTTCTTTCTTCACAGATAGATAGTACCTTAAACCGATGACTGGTGTTGACCTGACTGCTTGGATTCTTGGCCCTGTGTTAGGGGTGATGACATTTTTATTTATATTTCGGATCATTCTCACTTGGTATCCGCAAGTGAATTTGAATCGTTTGCCCTTTAATTTAATAGCTTGGCCTACCGAACCATTTTTAGTGCCATTACGAAAACTGGTACAACCTATAGGTGGAGTGGACATTACACCGATTATTTGGGTTGGTATTTTCAGCCTACTACGAGAAATATTACTAGGTCAGCAGGGATTGCTGACTATGGCATCTCGTGTGAATTAGGGAATTGGGAATTGGGAATTGGGAAAACTCTTCCC